>JBDHDY010000452.1:0-3592 GCA_039591275.1 Gemmatimonadota bacterium
AGTCCAGCTCCTGGCTGGGGAACCGGCATACCGCTGGTTCGTTGATGGCGAGGAGCGGCGCTGGGAAGTGCGGTTGGTGATTCGAACGGAACCGAACGGGATCGAAGTGATGCTTGCCAAGTTTATTTCCGGCACCGATGTCTACGAGGTAGAGTACTCCTTCCGCAACGGATTGGGTGTCAGGACCGACGAAGAATTGCGGGAACTGCTGGACAAAGTGAAAAGCGAGAAGTGAGAGGGTGTAGGGGTGCAGCATGCTGTGCCCCTACACCCTCCTCCCTGACGGAGGCCCCATGGCCGAGCTGGACTCTTTCTTGGCAGAAACGCTCGAGGCGTGGCGCGACGTCCGCCACGGTATCGTCGCCGAACTGCAGAACATCCCCGCCAAACAACTGGACTTCCGACCCACGCCCGAGAGCAGAAGCGTACGGGAGGTGGTGCAGCACATCCTCGAGGTCTCCATGATGATGACGGGCGAGCTCACGCGGCCCGACACCGACTTCAAGCGCGAGCCATGGCCCAAACTTCTCAAGAAGTACGCTGGGGATGCATATCGGGCAAACACCAAGCCCGAGTTGCTCAAACTCCTGGTGAATTGTCGTTGTGGCAATTCATGGAGCGGTTTGACGGTAAGCAAGGGACCAAGCTGCAATGGCTTCATCACGGGATCGCCCAGGAGATGTATCACCGGGGACAGCTCACGACGTATGCACGCGTCATGGGCTTGGAGCCGGCGTTGACGAAGAAGATCAAGGGAAAACAAGTGAGAAGTGAGAAGTGAGAAGGGAAGAGGGGAAAGTGAAAAGCAAACTGAGGTGGGGGACAAAGGGAATCACTGCAGCATCACTGCAATGGAGTAATCTGTGATGAAGGCCATGTCAACTCTTCGACGCTTCGCGATTCTTCCGTTCGCTGCGGTCCTCCTGTTAGTGGTGGCGCCGGCGTGGACCACGGCACAGCAGGTCTACTATCCCGGAGCGGCCGACGATTGGGAGCGGCGAACGCCCGAGCAGGTGGGCATGGACGCCAGCCTCCTCGAGCAAGCCATCCAGTTCGCGAAGGACAACGAAACACAGGCGCCTCGGGATCTCGAGCAGAACCACTATCTGAGCTTCGGTAGGGAGCCTCACGGGGAGGGTATCGGCCCGTTCAAGGAGCGGGGTGACATGACGGGCATCATCATGCGACACGGATACCTCGTGGCGGAGTGGGGGGAGCCAACTCGCGTTGACATGACATTCAGCGTCACGAAGAGCTTCCTATCGACGACAGTCGGCCTTGCCTGGGATCGAGGACTCATCCGCGACATACACGACCGCGTACAGGAATACATGCCCGTCCAACACTTTGACTCTGAGCACAACTCGAAGATCGAGTGGGATCATCTGCTCCGCCAGACGAGTGATTGGGAGGGTACACTGTGGGACAAGCCGGACTGGGCGGATCGTCCGCCACGGGACATGCTCCTTTCTGAATATGTGAACAGACAGCGAAACGAGCCCGGCGCGTCCTACAAGTACAATGATGTCAGGGTGAACGTGCTCGCTCTGGCCGCACTCAACGTATGGCGCAGACCGCTGCCTCAAGTGCTCAGAGAATTTGTCATGGATCCCATTGGTGCGTCCAACACCTGGCGGTGGCACGGGTATGAGAATTCCTGGATACTGATTGATGGCGTGATGATGCAATCGGTTAGTGGGGGCGGGCATTGGGGCGGCGGCATGTGGATCAGTGCCAGAGACCAAGCACGCTTTGGATACCTGACTCTCCGGCGTGGCAAATGGAAAGACCAACAGATCCTCTCAGATGCGTGGGTGACGATGGCGCTCACCCCCACTGAGGTGCGGCCGGGTTACGGGTTCATGAACTGGTTCTTGAACACCGACCGACGCATGCTCCCCAGTGCACCCGAAACGGCGTTTGCCCACCGGGGCGCCGGCACCAACCTCGTGTATGTCGATCCGGAAAACGATCTCGTGGTGGTCGCGCGCTGGATCCAAGGACAGGCAATTGACGAGTTCATCGGGAAGGTGTTGGGGGCGATTGCGGCACAGGCGGAGGGAGGGTCTTGGTGAAGCTGGTGAGAGGTGAGAGGTGAGAGGGTTGGACGGGCCGATGCTGGCTGACCGATGCAAGCCCCGGGCGTATATACCCGGGGCTTTTTCTTTAATGAGCCACAGATAGAACGCAGATGTACGCTGATTGAAGCGGAACTCAGCTTGAGTTCTGCACACAAGAAGGCTGTTGTGCACGGGGCGGAGGGGGACTGACCGCCGGTGCGCCTGCCCGCCTGGAGGGGTTGGGGGGTGGGGAGAAGGCTGTCCGCCTGTCCGCCGGGTGGGGAGGTGCGGCAGGGTGGGTCCGCCCGACCGCCCGGTGGCGGGGCGTGGTGCGGGGGAACTACATCTCGATTCTCATCCCCGCTCTCGCCACCTCAAACCCCCTCCTCTGCACTTCCACCCGTTCCTCGCTTCCTTCGTCGTGTACCGGATTTGTGTTGTTGAGGTGTGTGAAGACCACGCGGTGACCCCGGAGTACAGCTGACTCCAACCGATCCATGGTCCTGGGAATCAACGGATGGGGAATGTCCTCAATGTTCCTACCGGGAACTTCTGTTGCTGAGTAGAACGAGCCATCCAGCAGCGCCACGTCCACGTCCAGGACTACGTCTTCGATGCGTCGATCCCAAGCGCTCCAGCGGTCGATGTCGGGAAGGTATAACAGCGATTTGGTGGGGCCGCGAAATATGAACCCCACGGTGTCAGAGTACTCGTGGCGGTGAGGAACCGGCAGGAGACGCACGGACAGGGTGTCGTCGACGCGGTGCCATGTGTCGAACGTGACCTCCGGGAAATAGATCCGCCCTTCGTCCACCATCAAATTCCAAGGCCCGTTGCTCGTGAGATACGCTGCCATTTCAGGGGTGCAGTAGCAGGGCGTCGGTGCCGTACCCACACCTTCCCGGCCCAGGAGAGCGAGTCCCAGATAGTGTCCGATGTGCGCGTGGGTCAAGAAGATCCCGTCAAAGGGCCGGCGTGTCTGTGCGCGACGCCGAAATGCATCTTCGGCGATCAGATCGATTTGTCGTGTCAGATCGGGCGTTGCGTCCACCAGATAGAAGCGTTCGGCTTCAGGCTCGATGAGGGCTAGGGAAGCGACGTAACGGGGATCCGTGCGCGCCCTTTCACACCTAGCCGTGTAACATCCGATCTGCGGCAGCCCACCGTCCTGCACAGACCCGAGTACCAGGGCGTAGAGGTCGTCAGCCGTGGGGAACCTTCGCCACCCAGCCGCTGCCACCGCCGCGGCCATAAAACTGCGTCGGGAGATGCCGCGCACAGTGACTCCACGGTTATGGAAAGCTGGAATTCTAATCCCTACGCTCTGCCTTGGGGAGGAGGGAGTGGGGAGAAGGGAGGAGGCCTACTCCTTCCCACTCCCCCAGAGCTGGGGGGCGGTGGGGTGGCCTCACCGCCACTCGCCGACGAACCGCGCCGGATCGAGTGGCTGACCGCCCTGCCAGACCTCGAAGTGCAGATGAGGTCCGGTGGATACTCCTGTCGAGCCGACAATTCCCACCGTTTGGCCAGTA
>JBDHDY010000453.1:0-3156 GCA_039591275.1 Gemmatimonadota bacterium
TGCCGCTTCCACCACGTTGCTCGGCGTGCGGGCGACGTTGAAGCGAAGTCCCGCCACCAGCTGCTCCTCGCTCTCGTCAAACTGCACGACGAACGCGCGCCAGGCTCCGAAGTTGCGGTCTTTGAGAATCACCACCGTTTGGTTCTCCCGCGGCGGCGTGTAGCTCCTGATGCTGTGGAAGTCCGCACCGCCCCAGCGCCGGTTCAGGTCGAAGAAGACGCTCACGTGTTCGTCCATCGATACGAAGTTCTGGAACTCTTCGGTGCACTCTTCCTCGATGAAGCGCCTCACCGCTTCGGCATCGTCGGCATTCACGGTCTCGATGATGGACCGGATCCGCTCACCCACGGCGCCCTCGGGCATGACCGATTCGTCGTGATAGCTCATCTCGCCGGCCTGCTGGGCGGAGGCGGCTAGGGGGAGGACGAGAAACAGAGCGAGCGCATACGGATATCGGCGCATCTGGAAAGCTCCCGCGACAGGGATTGCAGGGTGGTAAAGTCCTTACGACATCACGATCGGTAAGGTTCCGATAATTTTGGCTGCCCAACCCTGCGGCCACCACCCCCAGGGCTTGGGGCTTGGGGCTTCCGCCACCACACCCCACCCTACTCCGGGGCTTGGGGCTTGGACCCTGCACCACCCCCCACCTCGGGGCTTGGGGCTTCGGGATTGGGGCTTGGGCCGCGCGAACAAGCATCACAAACCATCCGCGCCCTTCGAGACGCGTTTCTACGCAACGCTCCTCAGGGACGCGGGCATGCAGCTGCTGCCTAGAGCCCAAGCCCCAAGCCCCGGAGAGGGGTGGAGACGGGTGGGGAAGCCCTGAGCCCCCGGGTGCGGGGCGGCGGTGCGGGGCTATTCTTCCCTTAACACCTCCAGCGGATCCACCCTGCTCGCCCGCAGGCTGGGGATACCCGAAGCCAGCATCGCAACGACCACCAGCAACGCCGGCACGGAAGCGAACACGAGGGGATCGAGCGGCGTGACGCCGAACAACATGCTGGAGAGAAAACGGGTGAGGGCGGCCGCACCCAGCCCGCCGACGGCGATGCCGATCAGGCTCATCTTGAGGCCGCGACCCAAGACTTCCCGTCGCACGGCCCCGCGGCTGGCGCCAAGCGCAATGCGGACACCCAACTCGTGCGTGCGCTGTGCGACGCCGAATGAGATCACGGCGTATAAGCCGAGTGTTGCGAGCGCCAGAGCACCCGCGGTGAAAATCGCAAGCAGCGCGGCGTCGAAGCGCGGCCTGCTGAGCGGTAGCTCCATCCAACTGGCGAGCGACCTCGTCCGGACTGGCGGCGGGTCCGGCTGCAACTCGCGCACCGCTTCGCGCATTGCGCCGGAGAGTTGCAAGGGATCGCCCATGTTCGTCCGTACGATCATGGACATCCCAAACGGCCAATCGGATTGATGAAACGGTCGAAAGAACTTGGGGTTCGCCGGTTGCTGAAGAGAACGGTGCGTCACATCGCCTACGACTCCCACCACGGTCACCCACTCGATCTCTCCCGTGTCGTCCCGTTCGCCGCCGATGCGTCGCCCGATGGGATCTTCGTTAGGCCAGATCTGACGTGCCATGGCTTCATTGATCACGATGACCCCCGCACTGCCTACGCGATCGCTCTCCGCGAACGTGCGTCCGGCGAGCAGTGGGATGCCCATGGCCTCGAAAAAGCCCGGTGTGGTGAAATCGAACTCGAGCCACGGGAGCTGATCCTCGGGAATATCACGGCCCTCGATTTGAAAGTCGCTATTCGACCAACCCGTGAAGGGCAGCATCGAGATCGCTCCCGCCGCTGTCACACCCGGCACCTGCCGGATGCGTTCCCCCAGCCGGCGGAAGTAGTCCGCGCGCTCGACGATCTCCGGAAAGCGTGACCGGGGCGCCGAAGTGCTGACAATGAGGGCACCTTCCGGATCGAAACCGATATCAACGGTCTGGAGATTCCACAGACTCTTCGCCAACAGACCGGCGCCCGCGAGCAGCACGAAGGCCAATGCTACTTGAACCACGGTGAAGGCATTCTGCAGCGGCCGTGCCCCCGTGCCCCGCCCTCCTGCGCGGATCTCATTGACGAGATCGGTGCTCATCTGCTGAGCGACCGGCACGAGCCCGATCACTACGCCCGCGAGCAGCGAGATCCCAAGCGCAAAAGCGACCACCGGGGTGTCGATGCCGATCTCCGCCGTCCGCGGGAGCGCCTGGGGTGCAAACTGAATGAGGACCTGAATGCCCCACCGTGCGATCAAGACACCAACGACGCTCCCCACCATGGCCAGCAGAACGCTCTCGGCCACCATGAGCTGCGCTATCCGTCGGCCGCTCGAGCCGAGAGCGCGGCGCACGGCGATCTCTTTGTGGCGGACATTCGAACGCGCGAGTAACAGGTTCGCGAGGTTGGCGCAGGCGAGAAGTAGCAGCAAGCCGACCGCTACAGTGAACGCAGCGAAGATGCGGCCGTTGTCTCCCACGATGTGCGCCTGCAATGTCTTGATCTGCGTAACATCACCGTTGCCGGCGACGGGGTTGTCTTCGTCGAGCCCCTGGCGAACCCTGTCCACATCTGCACGGGCCTGCTCGACCGTCACGTCAGTTCGCAAGCGCCCGATGATGGTGCCGCCGTGCGTCTGCGGCCGACGGGTCCAATTTCGCGTGGAGAACCAGATCTGCGCGTCCGCCGAGGGAAAACGAAAGTCCGGAGGCATGACGCCGACGATGGTCGTGGACGTAAGGCCGAGACGAACCGTCCGGCCCACCACACCAGGGTCGCCGGCAAAGAGATTTGTCCACGTGGCGTGACTCAACACCACGACCGGTTCCGCGTCGGTCTCATCGTCTTCTGGAAGGAAGCCGCGTCCGACTATCGGCTTGACTCTGAGCAGGCCGAACACCTCGGCTGAGACCGTTCCGCCGTCGAGCTGGACGGCATCGGACCCTTCACGGCGCAGCGTCGCAGCCCCCGCACCATAGAATCCCACTGCCTCAAAGGACTGCAGATTGTCCCGGTAATACTCGAAGGCCGGATAAGAGGCAGGTAACTCGGCCTGGGGAGATGCCTCCCGTACGACCATCAGGCGATCTGGCTCGTCATACGGCAACGGCTTGAGCACGACCCCGTTCACCAACGTGAACATCACCGTGTTGGCTCC
>JBDHDY010000454.1:0-3336 GCA_039591275.1 Gemmatimonadota bacterium
CAGATGGAGGTGAACTCCAGCGCCTCCAGCACGATGTGCTGCACGTTGGGCGCCGGAAACGCCTCCGCCCTGAGGATCTCCCTCGCCGCGTCAGGATCGGACGGGCGCGGCAAGGGCCCCTGTTGGGGAAGCGGCGCTGGGCCCTGCCCCGCGTCTTCCCGCTTCGAACTGGCCATACGATCTCCCTATATTGCAACGGTTAATGAAACACCGATGGCGGGCCAGGCTCAATGCTAGCATGCGGCCGCGGCACCGCCCGGCGGGGAGGCGGCCGCGGCACCGCCCGGCGGGGAGGCGGCAACTTTGACGAATACGCCGAAACGTGCGGTGGTGCTCTTGAGCGGAGGGCTCGACTCCACCACGACCCTCGCCATCGCCAAGGCGGACGGGTACGAGCTCTACGCGTTGACCGTGAGGTACGGGCAACGGCACGGCCATGAGGTGGAGGCGGCTCGCGAGATTGCCGAACACTTCGGTGTGTCCGATCATGCGATCCTCGACCTCGACCTCAGGCGGTTCGGCGGTTCGGCGCTGACTGGCGACCTTCCCGTGCCGAAGGGGACCCCGCCCGAAGACATTGGAAGTGGGGTTCCATCGACCTACGTCCCGGCCCGCAACACAATCTTCCTTTCGCTCGCTCTGGCCTGGGCTGAAACGCTGCACGCGCAGGCCATCTATCTTGGCGTGAACGCCCTGGACTACTCCGGTTACCCTGATTGCCGGCCCGAATACGTCGAAGCGTTCGAGTCCCTCGCCGGTCTCGCCACGAAGGATGGCGTGGAGGGAACGGGGCGCGTCAGGATCCGTGCGCCGCTCATTCACCTCACCAAGCAGGAGATCATCCAGCGCGGGGTCGAGCTGGGCGTGGACTATGCCCTGACGACGAGCTGCTACGATCCGTCCGAAGACGGCGCGGCATGCGCCCAATGCGACGCCTGCACGCTGCGACGCCGGGGCTTTGCCGACTCCGGAATCTCCGACCCCACCCGCTACATCGCCGACGCAGAGCTGCCCCGGTGAGCTACGCCGTCAAGGAGATCTATTACACCCTCCAGGGGGAGGGCTTCCACACGGGGAAACCGGCGGTGTTTCTGCGGTTCACGGGGTGCAATCTCTGGACGGGACGGGAAGAGGACCGGCCGACTGCCATCTGCCGGTTCTGCGACACCGATTTCGTAGGGGTTGACGGTCCTGGAGGAGGCAGTTTTGCCAGCGCCGAGGATCTTGCCGCGGCGCTACGAAGCGAATGGCCACAAGAGGAATCCCCTGGTGCAAACCCATTCGCCGTGCTGACCGGGGGAGAGCCCCTGTTGCAGCTCGATCATGCCCTGGTTGCCGCACTGCACGCTGACGGATTTGAGATCGCCGTCGAGACTAACGGGACCATAGCGGCTCCAGAAGGTCTCGATTGGATCTGTGTCAGCCCAAAGGCTGGTGCGGAGTTGGTCCAGACCAGCGGCGACGAATTGAAGCTCGTATTTCCGCAGGCAGGAGCGGCTCCGGAGAGCTACGACGGACTGGAGTTCCGCTACCGCTTTCTCCAACCCATGGACGGCCCGGATCTCCAGCGGCACACCGACCTCGCCATCGAGTACTGTGTCGCGCATCCCGAATGGCGGCTCAGCATACAGACTCACAAGCTGTTGGGGATTCGGTAACAAAAGGGGGCTTGGGTATTGGGGCTTGGGGCCCTCCCCCACCACCCCAATGGCTATTCAAGATCCTCCCGTTTCACAGCGCCCGCTTCGACGACGAGCTGTTCCAGCACCTCGTACGGTTGCGCACCGACGACGCCGCGGCCTCCCACCAGGAATGTGGGCACACCCCGGACGCCAAGCGCGATAGCCCGGGCCCAGTCCCGGTCCACGGCAGCCTTGTAGGAGCGGTTTTCCAGCAGGGCCCGGGCCTCCTCGTCGGGAAGCCCGATCGCTTTGGCGATGCTCACGAGCTCGTCGATCTTCGCCAAATTGACGCCGTCCACAAAGTACGCCCGGTACAGTGCGTCGTGGATCCGGCTGCCCTCTGGCCGATCGTCCGCCCACTTGCCCAACTCCTGCGCCAGCCGGCTGTTGTAGGTGTGGGTCCGGTCGCCGTACGGGAGCCCTTCTTGCGCCATCAACCGTGACAGCTGCTCCCTCATCCCGGCCACGTCTATGGGAGTGCCGGCAAACAGATTCTCGAGGGAGAGGCCCTCCTGGGGCGTCTCCGGGTGCAGTGGGAAGAATGTGTAGCTGGCCCCGATCCGGTACTCCCGAAACAAGCGGTCAGTACGCACGGTACTGAGATAGCACCAGGGTCAGATGTAGTCGGTGACGATCTCGAGCGTGGGTTGGCTGGACATTCCCATTGTGATCCTCCTGCCCTCCAAGTTACACCTCGACCACACAGATGTCCGTTCCGCCACCCAGCCCAGCCGTCCAAACGTCGCCCAACCGGCCCCTGGGGGCCAATGTCCCACTCCGTCCTCCCTCCTCCCTACTCCCCCCTCATGCCATTTATCTTTTTACACTCCCGAACAAGATAGGTCGGCACTACCGAGCACAGGCCCGGAGGTTGTTGTATGTCCAAGACGGTCGAGCGCCACGAGTTTCAGGCTGAGGTCAAGCAGATCCTGGACATCGTGGTTCACTCACTCTACTCGAACAAAGATGTCTTTCTGAGGGAGCTGATTTCGAACGCATCTGACGCTCTGGATAAGGTGCGATTTCACGGATTGACCGATTCTCATCTACTTCCGGAAGAGGATCTCCACATCCACATCGAGCGCAATCCTGACAACCGCACGCTCTCTGTCTCAGACAATGGCATCGGCATGAGTCGCGAGGAGGTGGCTCAGAACATCGGGACCATCGCCAAGTCCGGAACGACGGAGTTCCTCAAGGCCCTCGAGGAGAGCAGGAGCCGACAGGAGCTCACGCCCGAGCTGATCGGCCAGTTCGGTGTGGGGTTCTACTCGACCTTCATGGTGGCGGATCGCGTAAGCGTACTCACGCGCCGGGCAGGGGAGGAGACTGCGACGTTGTGGGAGTCGGCCGGGGACGGGTGGTATAGAATCGAGGAATCCGAGCGGGACACGGCGGGAACCACAGTCACTCTGCATCTCAAGCTCGTGGACGAGGAAAATGGGGTCAAGGATTACGTGGATGAGTGGGTGATACGCGACATCGTCAAGCGTTATTCCGACTTCGTTTCCTACCCGATCTTGATGAAGGTGGAAAAGCAGGAGGTGGAACGGGAGGCAGACGGTTCGCCAAAGAAGGGAGGGACCCCCCGGAAGGTCGTGGAGGATGAAACGCTCAACTCGATGAAGGCCATCTGGGCGCGTCCGAAGGGCCA
>JBDHDY010000455.1:0-3146 GCA_039591275.1 Gemmatimonadota bacterium
TTGGTCTTGTGATATCACAACACTTAATCGTGGTGAGTTAACACCACCTTTTTACCAACTGTAAGGTTTCTTTAGAAGGCCGTCCACGTCGCTTTGGGGGAGACCGACGCGGAGGTGGCACGCGGAACATTAACAATGGCCGATGACGCCGAGGACTCATTCCCCCGGGCAGAAACAGCCATGCCAGCGCGGGGGAAGTAGAGTAAATTGAGTGGAATCAGGCAAAGAAACCGGTATTTGAATCCGACCAACGGACTGCCCCTATTGAGACGGAGCCCTCGGAAGAAACAGTAACCGTCGTTGATCCCAGTCACTTTCTTTTTGGCCGAACTTTCCCTTTGCTGGGAACCGTCACCAAAGCTTACCTGGGCCGTTGTTGCGTCATTCGGCTCGACTCGACTGAACAGTTTGTACCCCTAGTCGCAACGGATCGCTCTCCCGAACCGCTCACTGTCTACCCCCTTCCCCTCAGCGTCTCTACCATACAACAATTGCTAGCAGTATACGCACGAATTGAACTTCAATTGGCGGAGGGCACTAGCAATGAGCACCATCAAGCAGCAACCAATGATTCGTTGGCAATCGACGACGACCCAGAGGCATGAAGTGATACCTTCACCCCTGACTCAGCCTGACCAGCTCTGGGAGCAGTTGACCCAAGGGCAACAGCAAGTGGTCTATCGCACAGTGGTTCTGGCCTGTCTCACCCTGATCGACATCCCGACTCCGGACAAGGAGGGCATGTCCCATGACCAGCAGTGATTCTCTTCCTCCCCTGGTCAGCGGCCAGGAAAAGGTCACCGCCGAACATCTTCATCGGCGGGCCTACGTCTACATTCGCCAGTCGTCGCTGGGGCAAGTGATGTACAACACCGAAAGCCAGGTCAACCAGCGCCGTATGGCCGACCGGGCAGCCGGCCTGGGCTGGCACGCGGACCAGATTCGACTTATCAGCGCCGACCAGGCCCTCTCTGCCTCCGAGGCGAGTCAGCGCACCGGCTTCCAGGAATTGGTTGCCCAAGTTTCACTGGGCTGTGTCGGCATCATCTTCGGTTACGAGGTCTCCCGGCTGGCCCGTAACAACAGCGATTGGTATCGTCTGCTGGACCTGGCCGCCGTCTTCAACACCTTGATCGCCGACTATGATGGCATCTACGACTTGCGCCTGTTTAACGACCGGCTCCTGTTGGGGCTCAAAGGGACGATGAGTGAGGCTGAACTACACTTGCTCCGGCTCCGGATGCAGGAAGGGCGCATGCGCAAGATCGAGCGTGGTGAATACAGGCTCAGTTTGCCGACCGGTTTAGTTCGTCTTGAGAATGGCTCGGTCGTCAAAGACCCCGACGACCAGGTTCGCCACACGCTTGAGTTACTCTTCACCAAGTTCGACGAACTCGGAAGCACCTACAAAGTGGTTCGATACCTCCATGAGGCTGGCATCCGACTGCCGCGGCGCCAGACTTCAGGTCTGAAAAATGGGCAGTTGGTCTGGAAACGCCCGACACAACCGATGGTCTACAGCATCCTCATCAACCCGGCATACGCGGGCGCTTTCGCTTACGGCCGCCGGCGCCTGGTTCCGGCCCGTCGGCAAGCCGGACACCCACGGTCGGGCGTAGTGCGAAAACCGATCGAGGAGTGGATACACCTTAAGCAGGATGTGTACTCAGCCTACACCTCCTGGCAGCAATACCTGACCAATCAGCAACGGATGAGGCAAAATGCCAGGCGGTTCAACGAATCCATCCAACCCCAGGGAGCCCCTCGCCAGGGGGCAGCGCTGTTACAGGGTCTGGCCAGATGCGGCACCTGCGGCCACCACCTGTGGGTGGCCTACAAAGCCTCGCCGCGCTACGTGTGTTACGGTCTGTCGGCCCTCTCTGCCACACCGCGCTGTGGCTCCTTTCACGGCCCGACAGTGGATGCGGCGGCCGTGCAGGCTTTTTTTGAGGCTATCCAGCCGGCCCAACTCAATGCCCTGGAGTCGATTTTGACCGAGCAACACGCTGAGCGGGCCCGTCAGTTGCGCTACTGGCAGGAACAGTTAAAGCGCGCTGAGTATGAAGCGCATCTGGCCCAGCGTCGCTATGATGCGGTCGATCCGGATAATCGCCTGGTGGCCGCTGAATTGGAACGTCGCTGGGAGGAGAAACTGGTTGAGCTGAACGAGGTTCAGGAAGCCTACGCCCGCTGCCAACAGACCACACCACCTTCACTATCGGCCGAACTCCATGACCAACTCCGCCACATCTCCGATGCCCTGCCCCAACTGTGGGAAAGCGGTCAACTGGGCAATGAACACAAGAAAGCCCTTCTACGGAGCTTGATCACCCGCGTGGTACTGACTCGGCACTCGGCTGACACGATTGCCGTCCGCATCGTCTGGGTCTCCGGGCACCACTCCCTCGTCTATGTCCACCCGCCCATCTTCCGCACCTGTGACGTCACCCGCTATAAAGAAATGGTCGGGCGACTACAGGAGCTTTGGCAGAAGGGTCTGACTGATACCCAAGTTGCAGAACAATTGACCGCGGAAGGCTTCCGGTCGGCACGCTCCACCACGGTCTCGCCCAGGGTGGTTCAGAAGATCCGCCTGGACCAGGGTTGGCAACGCACGCGGCCCCAGAATCAGGCTCTGCAAGAGGTCGATGGCCGCTTGACCATCAGGGGGCTGGCCAGACGTCTGGGCGTTAATCGAGATTGGGTCTATTATCGTATCTGCAGTGGGGCGATTGACTCTCGGTACCTGACTCGCCATCCATTGCGCGACCTCATCTTGATTGAGAATGCGCCAGAGCTGATGGTGCAGCTCCAGCAGCAGTTAGAGCATAAGCCCCATACCAATGGAGGTATTTAGATGACAGGAAGCGAGTAGCGAACCCTCTCGCGCATACGAAAGACAGCCCGCTTCCGTTTTCTGTCTTTGAGCTCTAGCGCAGACTCATATTCCAAGACCTCGTACATCCCTTCGTCGGCCAGTTCACGCCAGAGGCCTTCGTCACTTTCAAGACCTCCGCCAAGATATCGAGCCATGGCAAGCTCAGCAGCAAACCTGTCAATGTATCGATGAATCCGCTGGTTACTCGCTTTCGCTTATCTGGCATACGTTATCGACTGGAACGATTTCCACCGGTTCGCCTCCGATG
>JBDHDY010000456.1:0-6115 GCA_039591275.1 Gemmatimonadota bacterium
TGCAACGCCGGACAAACCCGAGAAGAATGCCTACCCCAAGGCCTGGGAGGACGTGGCGCAACTCCACGTCTTCCGCACCACGCCCGAGGAGTGGTCGCGGCTGATCGGGTGGCGGGGGGAAATGCGGCGTAAGGGATGGAAGCTGCTTCGCGTATCCACCGATGCGGGCGAGATGGTAGCAGTGTTTGGGCGCACGCGGCCGGAACTAAAGGCAAGAAACAAGTGATCAGCGGCAAAGACAGCGGCAGGTGCGAGGCATGGCTGATCACCTTGTCGTTGACCTGCACAATAGCCGCTTGCAGCGGGGCGGCCGGCGCCCCGCAATCGGCTGCGGCTCCTTCGGGCAGCCCACCGACATTCGTCTTCGAGCCAGGGACGGTACGCTATCTCTCCACATCACATACGTCGATCGATCAAGAGATCCAGGGACAACTGCAGCGGAGTGAAACTTCCGTTCGGTACCGCATGACAGTGGGTGGCTGCAGACCTGGCTCGAGCGGTCGGCAGGATCTTCACCGCCGACCTCGAGCCTTCTGGGAGGCTCGCCAACATTCGAGGAGCCGAGTCCGCTTCACCTTTCCTGCGCCAGATCTTCAATCAGCTCAGCGACTTCTTCCCGCGGGTGCCAATGGTGGGAGCGGGACCAGGTAACACCTGGATCGACACCACTGAAACCCTCACAGGCAGCGACGGCTCGGACATTACCATCCGCGCCATCACTCGAAACGTCGCCGGCGAGTGGGAGCAGCACGAAGAACGGCTCGCCCTTCCCGTGAATTGGACGCGCACTTATACGGTGACCGGAACGGGCGAGCAACTCGGCCAGCCATTCACGCTGGATGGAACCGGCGAGACCCAAGGGCAGTCTCTCCTTTCAGCCGACGGACGATATCTGGGTTCGGTTGCCGCGGACTCAAGGGACATCGAGATATTGCTCACCGGCGTCGGTATGACTATTCCGGTAAGGCAGGTTCGCGCCGACACCGTGCGGATTCTCCCCTGATGACTCGCTTTCTCCCCGTCATAATGGCGACCGGACTGCTGGCAGCGAGCGCCGAAGCCCAGGTTAACTCACCGCGGTCCGCCGACTATCTGTTCCTGACGAACGTGTGGGACGCACGGGCCCTCTGGGTCAATCCGGCCGGTCTTGGCATCCTGCCGGAGGCCTCCCTCCTGGGCGAATTCATGATCCACCGCAAAATCGACGGGGGGTACAAGCTTGGTCAGTTCACCGTCGGCTTCAATTCCCGCGGCTTCTCTCTCGGGTACCAGCGCGATCGGCTCGGTCAGGACGCGTTTGGTGAGGGTATCTCAGGAACGACCTGGAAGGGGGGACTGGCCGTCCCGTTTCGAGGCGGCTCGATTGGCGGCGCAATGACGTGGTATCGAGGAACCGGGGAAAGCGACACTGACTTCGATTTGGGTCTGCTGTACAGGCCGGCCCTAGGAATCGTGCTCGGGGGAGCCGTTCGACACATCGGCAAGCCAACTGTCCGTGGCGTGGAGATCCCGGTCGAGAGTGTAGTTGGCGTACACTGGAGCACACCTGACGGGAGTCTCGCGCTGCTCGGGGAAGGCCACGCCACCGACTCTCCAAACGACGGCGACTCAGATTTAGACATCACCTACCGCGGCGGCGCTCAAATCAGTATCGGAAACCGCCTACCCATTACCGTCCTCACTGCCTTCGACCTCGGGTCGAACGTGGCCATCGATCGGTGGCACATCGGTGTCAGAGTTGGAGCAGGCCGTCAGGTTACAGCGGTGGGCACATTCGTGTCGAGGAATGAGCAAATGCAGTTGGACAGGGCGAGTGTAGCCGGGGTGGTATCGAATATCTTGGCCGGCCGTCGCTGAGGAGATACGCCCGGATATCCTCGTCGGCCTAGTCGACCAGTCGGAGTGGCATCACGAGGCAGAGAAAAGAGGCCGGGTCATCCCAACCCACCGGCTCAACGGTCGCAGCTCGCTCGGGTGCCTTGAAAGAGAGTCGTACTTCGTCAGTTGGCATGTACTTCAAGAGTTCGAGCAGATAGTTGGCGTTGAAGCCGATCTCCAAAACCTCTCCGTCGTAAGCCGCAGTTATCTCGTCCTGGGCCTCGCCCAGATCGGGCGTGTTGACCGAGAACTTCATGGCATCGGTCCCGAGTGACAGTCGTACCCTGTGGGTCTGGTCGCTGGCAACCACACCCACACGACGGATGGCCGAGGAAAGGGTCTTCCGGTCGACTGTGGCAAACTTGTCGTTCTCTCTTGGGATTACCTGTTCGTAGTTAGGGTAGGGACCCTCAATGAGTCTCGTGAAAACCTGGGTACCCGCGGACCTAAACCCCAAGTGGTTCTCGCTCTTCGCCACCTCGATCTCGTCGGCGGGCCCAAACAGGCGCCTGATCTGATCCAATGCCTTGGGTGGCACTATCAGGTCTGCCGACGTACCCGGTCCCGCCACAGGCACATCCATCTTGGCCAACCTGTGCCCATTGGTGGCAACCATTCGCATGTGATCTTCCCGCAGCTCCCACAAGACACCGTTAAGGATCGGCCGGCTCTCCTCCGTGGATGCGGCAAAGGCCACGTGGTTGATCAGCTTCTGGATATCACCAGACGTCATTCTCCAGGCACTGGCGAAGTCCACACTAGGGAAGGCAGGAAACTCGTCCCGGGAAATCCCCAGGAGCTTGAAGCGCGCTCGACCGCATTCCAGGTTCACACGCTGCTCGCCCGCACCCGAAATCCGGATCCCCGCGCTCGGGAGTTCTCGAACGATCTCCACTAACTTCTTGGCCGGAGGAAGCGTCGTCCTGGTTGGGACGCTTGCCGCAACGGCAAGAAGACCTTCTTGGAGTTGTTCTCGTGTGATCGTGAACTTCATGCCGTACCTATGGCCAAGTGAACGGACTTATATACACCTATATACTAAGGTTACTGATATTATAGATAACTTAGTAGTAGTAGTAGGGGGTATGGAGATATGGATAGACTGTGTAAGCCCTTCCCCCGCTAGCTGCTAGCCTCCTTTTGCCATGTTGCTAACCTGTCGGCTTCGTTGACAGTCTGGTGATCTCCAGATGGATTTCCCGAATTCCCCAACACTACTAACAACCCGTAGCACTACTATGTGAATCACGGTGCCGATAACTCACGCCGCGCCAGCTCCACGCGCTCCTTGAATTTCCCATCGTGCCGCATCTGGTGTTCGACTCTGCCCACACTGTGGATCACGGTGGAGTGGTCCCTGCCCCCGAACGCCTGCCCGATCTCTACCAGCTGCATCCCAAGGAGGTCTCGCGCTAGGAACATGGCTACCTGACGGGGGACGGTGAGAGTCTTGATGCGGGCTTTGGATCGCAGTCCTTCGGGTGTCACTCCCCACCGGCGAGCCACCACTTCTTGAACCCGATCCACCGTGGGGGAGGCAAGGGCATCGCTCTGACCGAGGCTGCTCTGGCGAATCTTGTCCGATAGAGCCTCCCGCGCGAGGTCGATGGTCACCTCGCGATGTTTGAGTGATGCGTACAAAAGCAGCTTGATGATGCACCCTTCCAGCTCCCGCACCGAGCTTCTCACGTGCTCCGCAATGAACCGCAGCACGTCGTCCGGGATGGTGAGTTCAAGGTGCTCCTGCTCCGCCTTCTTCCGCAGAATGGCGATGCGGTGCTCCAGGTCCGGCTGGCCGATGTCGGCAACCATGCCCCACTCAAAGCGGCTGACGAGGCGAGACTCGAGACCTGGTATCTCGTTGGGTGGCCGGTCTGACGTCACGACGATTTGTCGTCCCGCCTCGTGTAACGCGTTGAACGTATGGAAGAACTCCTCCTGAGTCATCTCTTTGCCTTCGAGGAAATGAACGTCGTCGACCAGGAAGAAGTCCGGTTCATTGCGATAGCGGTTGCGAAACTCCGGCATCGACCGGCTGTGGATGCTCTCAATGACTTCGTTGATGAACTGCTCAGCACCGAGGTAGACCACGCGATAGGCCGGATTCCGCTCGAGCCCTGCATGAGCGATGGCCTGCATGAGATGGGTTTTTCCAAGCCCAGTGGCACCGTAGATGAACAGCGGGTTGTAAGTCTTTCCAGGAGCTTCTGCAACGCCATGGGCCGCAGCCGCAGCGAGCTCGTTCGACTTCCCAATGACGAAGCTCCCCAGCGTGTAACGGTCATTGAGGGGAGTTTCGCTTGTGGGCTTCGGGGTTGGCTCGGGCGGGGCCGGCGGCACGAAGAAGTCCATCTGAGGCCGCTGGGCGCGCTCGGCTAGCACTTGAAACGTGATCTCCATGGGAGTCCCAAGCGCCTTGTGAGCAATTCGCGAAAGAATCGGCGCGTGCTTCGATTCGTTCCATTCTACTGCGAATTGGTCAGGCGCACCCAGAATCAAGCGGCCCTCATCCAGCGTAATGGCCTCCGCCGGCTCAAGCCACGTGCGGATCGTTGAGTCGGGGAACTCCTGGCGTGCTTCTTCGAGTAGGCGTGCCCACGCCTGTTCGGCGGTCAACTCCATCGGCAATCTGACAGTGCTGCGGGTGGGGGTTCAGAAAGGGCAAGCGATGTTATTACAGGGGTGTGGAAAAGTCAACCTTGACCGACAACCCCTCATCCAACTAGGTTTCTCGCCTCTAAAAGGTAACTATGAAACCCACTTACCGGCCGCGAAACCGGCGGCGCGTCAACAAACATGGCTTCCGGGCGCGAATGCGCACGCGGTGGGGACGTCAAGTCCTGAACCGGCGGCGCAAGAAGGGCCGAAAGCGTCTCGCGGTTGTAATCCCGTCCAAGCACGGAGGAAGCTGACGGCCGAGGGGCTACCTCGGTGTTGGCGCCTCTCTCGCGGGTCGGACCTCCAGGCGGTGCTCAAATCCGGTCGCCGCTCACGAACCCCCCGGTTGGATATCGCATGGTGTTCAAATGAAGTGGGCCACCCGCGCCTCGGTCTCGTCGTACCGCGGCACAAGGCAACCGCCGTTGCGCGGAACCGCTTGCGGCGTAGGCTTCGTGAGCACGTGCGCCGCCACCTCCTCACCCGTCTTTCTTCCGTCGATCTCGTTGTTCGTGCGCGAGCGGCTGCGTACCGGGCCAAGGCGAGCGATCTCTCTGGCGACTTGAGCGCATGGCTGAAGTCCAATCTCGATTGATCTTCATGCCCAGACTCGTGGTGGGTGGGGTCATCCGAGCGTACCAAGTGCTGGCATCGCCCTTCCCCTCGCCATGTCGTTACGAGCCCTCGTGTTCGACCTACACACTGGAGGCTGTACGCCGCCACGGTGCCCTGAAGGGCTGCTGGCTGGGAGCGCGGCGGATTGCACGGTGCCACCCCTTCGCCTCCGGCGGATACGACCCGGTCCCGTGAGCAGACCGTAATGGATCGGCGCACGCTTTTGGCCATCGGCCTCATGCTCGTGGTTGCGGTTCTGCCGTCCATTCTCTTCCAGAGGGAGCCGGAGGGAGAACCTGAGGGTACCGTGCCTGCGGTTGAGGAGCAGGCCCCCGCGCCGGTCCCCTCCGTGGAGGAACTGCCCGAGAGTATCCCGTCTGCCCTGCGGGCTCCGGCCACTCCGTCTCCAGAACCAGCAGGAACGCCTGGCGAGGAGTCCATCGTCGTCTCATCGCCGCTGTACGAGTACACCTTCTCGACTCGGGGTGGCAGGCTCACCGGAGCTCTCCTCAAGACCTATCGGTCATTTGCCGTTCGAGCCGTCCCAGCAGAGCGTGGAAGTGGGAGCTGACGGAGCCGAGCTCTCGTGGGTTGCCAGGCGGGGACCGGCTTCGTTTCGTCTCACGTACACCTTCCGTCCGGACGACTACCTCTTCCAGGTCACGGGTGACTATGAGGGAATCACGGCAGATGCCGGCCTCGTACTGATCGGGCTCGGACCGCGCCTGCGCTCTGTAGAGGCCGATTCCGCGGGAGATTTCCGTTCGTACGGAGTCGTGACCAAGGCTCGAGGCACTCAAAACCTAAAGTTCAGCTCACTGGACCCGGGCGAGCGCTCAGGGCTGGATGGCCCCTTCGAGTGGGTGGCCATCAAGTCCAAGTACTTCATCTCCGCGATCCTGGCTCTCGACGAAGGGCAGCCGCGTTTTGGTGGCGCCATGGCGACCGGGGGTGCCCGCGTGGG
>JBDHDY010000457.1:0-3128 GCA_039591275.1 Gemmatimonadota bacterium
AGCATGTAGACGTGGTCGATGCCTTTTTCCTTCATGGCTGCCACGACCTGCTCTGACTCGGCCTGCTTGACGCGCGGGTCGTTGGCACCCTGGGCGATCAACATGGGGATCTTGATCTGGTCTACCCGACACAGCGGCGAGCGGGACTTCAGAAAATCCGCATCCGACTCGGGATCGCCGACGCGGTTGTGAAGCATCTTGAGGAACGCGGACCAGTACGGTGGGATCGAGTTGATGAATGTTATGAGGTTACTCGGCCCCACGATGTCCACCGCACAAGTAAAGAGATCCGGCGTGAATGTGGCGCCGACCAAGGCTGCGTACCCGCCGTACGAGCCGCCGTAAATCGCTATGCGCTTGGAATCAGCGATGCCCTGCTCGACCGCCCAGTTCACGGCGTCCACGAGGTCATCGTGCATGGCGGCTCCCCACTCCCGATCGCCGGCATTCAGGAATTCTTTGCCGTAGCCCGTTGAGCCTCGGAAGTTCACCTGCAGGCAAGCGTATCCGCGGTTGGCGAACCACTGCGCCTCGGGGTTATAGCCCCAGGTATCTCTGTGCCACGGGCCGCCGTGCACGTTTAATACTAAAGGAAGGTTCTTCTTCTCCTCGAGCCCGCTGGGCCGGGTGAGGTAGCCGTGGATCTCACGACCATCCCTTGCCGTAAACGACACCGGCTCCATCGGTGCCAGGTCCGCATCGGCCAACTTGGGGCGGGTGTGAAACAGAAAGCGCCCCTTCTTTGATTGTCGATCGAACTGGTAATAGGACACGGGCCCCGTGTCCTGTGTGAACCCTATGAGCCAGATGTCATCTGCAGCCGTTCGGTCGTACACAGCAAAATCGCCCGGATTCAATTTCCGGATGGCCTTCATGTCATCCGCAATCGACTCGTCGAGCACCACCCACTCCTGCCTGGCCCGTACAAAGGACACCGCCTCGATCTCGTACGTATCCGGGTTCTCCATGGTCGAGCCGGCGTCATAGATCGGGTCCTCGGCGAGGACTTCGATGTCTCCGGTGCCGATGTCAAGCTTCACGAGTCGCGCGGCGTTGGCGTTCCTCGAATCGTGGAGATACACGGCGCGCCCGTCGCGGGTGAATCCCAGCGGTGCGCTGCTAAGGCTGTCCTCTGCATCCCACGTCACCAAGGGTCGCCAGGGAGCTTCTTCGCTGTCTCGGATGAGGAGCTCGAACCCCGCATCCGGCGTAGAGGCGAGGGCGGCCCGAAGCTTGAGGTCGGCATCTACCATCCAACCTGCTACGTTGCCTGGATTCTTGGCTACGAGCGTGATTTTTCCTGTCGGCAGATCCAGATGGTATGCATCGTGGAGCGCAGGGTCATCTTTGTTCATCGCGATGATCATCTCGTTGGGGCGGTGCTTTTCGTACGCGATGACCTGCACCTGCATGTTGTCGTACGGAGTGAGTTCGGTTGTCTCACCGGTCTCGAGATCGGTGGAGTACATGCGCCAGTTTTCGTCTCCACCGATATCCTGCAAATAGAGAATCGTCTTGTTGTCAAACGCCCAGAAATAAATGCGGACGCCGCGGTCCCGGTCGTGAGTGACGGCGCGGTACTCCTCTTTCTCGATGTCCCCCACCCACACATTGAGCACGTCGTCGACCGGCGCCAGGTGAGCCATGAGCTTGCCGTCAGGTGAGATCTGCGGGTGTTCCTTTGTAGGGTTCCCGAAGATCACCTCACGGGGGATGAGAGGCGGGAGGCTGCGCAGCTGATCGTCAGTCATCTAAACCTGTGCCGGCACCGCTTTCATTTCCGTGGGGATGTTGAGTTCGTTCTCGGTCTTGGCGACCCAAATCGCGCAGGCGGTGTCGCCGGTGACGTTTACCGTGGTGCGGCACATGTCGAGGATGCGCTCGACACCGACGACCAGTGCAATGCCCTCGAGGGGGATTCCGAGTTGCGTGAGCACTATGGTGAGCGTCACCATCCCGATGCCGGGAACGCCGGCGGCTCCTATGGACGCAAGCGTGGCGGTGAGCACCACGGTGAGCAAATCGGTTATCCCCAGATCTATCCCGAACACTTGGGCGATGAAGATGGTGCTCACCCCCTGATAGATGGCCGTGCCGTTCATGTTCACCGTGGCGCCGAGCGGGAGCACGAACGACGCCACCTCGTTCGATACGCCAAGCTCCTCCTCCGAGACCTGCAGATTGACCGGCAGGGTCGCGTTGCTGGAGGAGGTGGAGAACGCGAACACCATCACCTCGTAGTACTTCTTGAAGAAGAACAGCGGAGACATGCCGGACAGGTACAGCGTGATCGGATAGAACGTGGCGACAAACAAGGCCATTGCGCCTATGGTGATCACCACGTACTTGAGCAGAACCCCGAGCACGCTGTAACCGAATTGTGCCGCAACGGCTGCGATCAGCGCGAACACACCTATCGGTGCCACCTTCATGACGAGCTTTACGAGCACGATCATCGCGTCATTGATCGTGCGGAGAACATCCATGAAAGGTTTGCGCCGCTCGTCAGTGAGAATGGTCAGCGCCACGCCGAACAGGATCGCGAAGAAGATGATCTGCAGAAAGTTGGTCTCGACCATCGCGGTGAAGGGATTCCTCGGGATGATGCGTAACAGGAGCTCCGCGATAGAGGGCCGGTCGGTGAGCCGAGAGAGTTGCTCTTGCGTTACCCCGGCGTAGTCCTGCATCATGCCGGCCCTGGTTTCCTCATCCAACCCCGCACCGGGATTGAATGTCTTTGCCGCAGCCAGGCCCAGCGCCACAGCGAGTGCGGTGGCGACCAGGTAGTAACCCACTGTCTTGATGCCGATACGTCCCAGCTTGCGCAGGTTTCCCAGGCTCGCGGTCCCTAGTATCAGCGAGGCCATCACCAGTGGCACGACGACCATGATGAGCAGGTTGATGAACGCGTCGCCAAGCGGCTTGATCGTGATCGCAAAGTCACCCAGCAACGGACCGAGGACGGCCCCCAGGATCAAGGCGATCAGGATCTTCGTGTGCAACTTGGTACCCATGATCTTGCCGACGATGCTCTTGACCATCTCAGATCCTCTGCAGTTGGGTCGGAAGGAATTTACTCAGGCAGTCCTCCGACCGGGCATACCACCCCGCCGTGCGGCTATTGCCGG
>JBDHDY010000458.1:0-3122 GCA_039591275.1 Gemmatimonadota bacterium
GGCCGACCCGAGATCGCCATAGTGGCTCGCTGGCCCAACAGCTCCCAAGCCCGGTCCGATGCTTGAAATGGCAGCAAGCGCAGCGCTGGACGCCGTGACGAAGTCGTATCCAAGGGCCGCCAGGATTATGGTCCCGATCCCGTGAGTCACCACAAATAGGGAGAAGAATCCCACTAACTTCAGCAAAACTTCGGGACGTACTGTCCGACCTCCGAGTCGTGTCACGATCACGGCTCTTGGATGCAAGGCCTGACGGAAGCTGCCCCATGTGTGCTTGGCCAGCACGACGGCCCGCACGACCTTGAATCCCCCACCGGTGGATCCGCCGGAAGCCCCGATGAACATCAGCCCCAGGAGCAGAACCTGACAGAACGTGGGCCATGCGGCGAAATCTGCTGTGGAGAAACCGGTCGTGCTGATGATGGCGGCGACGTTGAACGACGCATCACGGAGCACTTCCAACTGCCAGCCTCCCCGCGTCACGCCGAGTGCAACGAAGCACATCAGAGCAACCAGAACGGTGAAGCCAACGTACACACGCCACTCAGCATCTTTGAACCACGCACTCCATCGGCCCGTCAGCAGCCTGTAGTGAAGAGCGAAGTTCGTCCCGGCGATGATCATAAAGGCGATCGTGATCCACTGGATGGTTGGTGAGAATGCGCCAAGTGATTCGGTGCGGGTGGAGAAGCCGCCCGTCGCTAGTGCGCTCATGGCGTGATTGATGGCATCGAAGAGCGACATCCCAAGGACGAGGTAGAGTACCGCAAGCAAGGATGTGAGGATGCCGTACACCGCCCACAGAAGTCGCGCCGTGGAGGCGATGCGGGGCGTCAGGCGGTCTGTCGATATGCCCGGTGCCTCCGCGTGGAAGAGCTGCGCACCGCCGACGCCCAGAAACGGCAGAATGGCCACGCCCAGGACGATGATGCCCATGCCTCCCAGCCAGTGGGAAATGCTCCGCCACAACAGGATTGACGGGGGCAAGTCTTCAATAATTGGGAACACTGTCGCGCCGGTGGTAGTGAACCCCGAGACGGATTCGAACAAGCCACTCGCAATATCCGGTGCCACGCCCGTGAGAATGAAAGGCAGGCTCCCGACCGTTACTACCACCAGCCACCCCAAGCCGACGACGACCAGACCAGCTCGCTGATCGATCACCGCTTGTTTAGGCGTGCTGAGCCACACGCTGCCACCGACGAGTACCGTTATGGCGATGGCACCGCTCCAAGGGAGAATCAGACCGTCCCCTATTGCGAGGATGGCCGGAGGTATCATGGCCACGGCAATCCACAGGAGCAGTGCGCCAAGAAACCGCAGGACCCCGGGGATGCTCATGTAGAGCTAGTCATTCGTTCGGTTCTCGGTTGCCGTTCCACTGTCGAGACGCAGTGGCCGTTTTCCAACGGGCTTCTCATTAGTCCTCGGTTGCCTGGCGAGGACGTTTGTTTCTCGAACCGGTCTTTTTGATGGGTGGAGTCGATTCCAGATTCCACAAGACGTATTGAAAACAAAGCCGCGAGTCTTCCGCCGAGTGCGGGTCCGGACCGCGTTGAGGGCGTGGGCGCCACAACAAGGGCGATCTCATCACGGTCCAGAGTGAAACGCGGTGGGGATGGTGTCAACCCCATTTGGCGGGTGTTGGGTAGCGGCTGTATGCCCGAGAATCCTGCTGTATCCGTTTCTGAAGCGACATTCTTTTGCATTTGCTGCAGTGCATCCCCTGCTGCCTTCACCTCCGGTGGTCCCAGCCGGGTCCCTTGACCCCCTCCTATGGGAGCACAATCTACCATTGCGCAACCCCAGAACTGACGTATACTAACGGCTAGATGTGTCGCCGCTCCCAACCAGGAAGGGGAGAAAGGGCTCACGAGTGAGCCTGGGGAGGCCCACTCGATTGGCGGCGCATCATGTTCACGCCCGTGGCTATCACTTAGCGAAAGGAGGTGATCAATTGGACAATCCAACCGTCCGCAACCTGGCATGGGCAAGCGATCGCCGAACCGGTAACTAGCCGGACCGAATCGCGCGATTTTCCGCGCCGACTGGTGTCATGGCGGCATCGTGCCGGGTAAGCGGAAGGTCAAGAGTGCCATAGGCTATTCGGTGCCTATGGCGCTCTTCTTTTGTGCCACAGATTACGCAGAAAGAAACAGA
This sequence comes from Gemmatimonadota bacterium, assembly GCA_039591275.1. Classification (GTDB taxonomy): domain Bacteria; phylum Gemmatimonadota; class Gemmatimonadetes; order Gemmatimonadales; family GWC2-71-9; genus JBDHDY01. The sequence goes on from JBDHDY010000458.1 coordinate 2,161, forward strand.
TTTTCACAGACCATATCCAAGCCCTCACCTGAACTCGCGCGAGAACGTGATATGCTCCGTACTGCAATTGTCACCATGATTCTCGCAGCGGCCGCCGTCGGGTCGCTCCGTGCCCAAGAACCTCGCACCTCAGTCGCCGAGCGCTTCTTGGACTGGACGGGATTGCAGTTTCCTCCCGAAGAGTATGCGGCCCGCCGCGTTTCCATGCTCCGAGCGCTACAGGCAACCGGCGGGGGTGTGTTCCTCGCTCCGAGTGGCGACGGCTACTCTGGGGGTGAGACGTTTCGGCCGCTCAACGATTTTCTGTATCTCACGGGTCTGGAACTCCCGAATTCAATGCTGGTGCTTGACGCGGATTCGGAACAAGTGCAGCTATTTGCCCCGCGCGTCGATTCTCGATTCACCAGTACATCTCGACCGAACGATTTTCCAGGACGTTTGCTGGCGGACGACCCAACGATTGCTCGCGCTTCCGGGATTGCAAGCGTCGTGGCCTTCGATGGATTTGAGCCCTTCCTCGAGAGAACGAGCGCTGCAGGGCGCACGCTTCGGATCAATGTCGGTGCTCCTGGAGGCGCGACACCCGAGGCGCGCGCAATCTACGACTGGACATCGGAGCAGGGGCTGGCGTTCTACGTAAGAGAAAGATCCTCCGAGGCCAAACTCGAAAACGCATTTGTGGCGGTGGCCCGCGTGCGAATGGTCAAGACTCCAGCGGAAGTCACGGTCATGCGTCGAGCCGCAACCGTTACTTCCGACGGCATCCGAGCAACAGCGCGCTCCATCGAGCCTGAGGTAGACGAGCGAACGCTCGAGGGCATCCTCGAAGCGGAGTTCAAACGTGCGGGGGCGCAGCGCGTGGCGTTCGCGTCAATCATCAAGTCGGGTCCCAACTCCTTGTGGCCGTGGCGAGTCCTAGCGTCGCACTACGATCGTCGCAATCGACGCATGCAGTCCGGCGA
>JBDHDY010000459.1:0-3120 GCA_039591275.1 Gemmatimonadota bacterium
GTCAACGGAACGGGCAGTTACCGGACCGTGCATCGACACTTCCGGCGTAGCCGGACGACGCCGCCGACGCCGCCAGGGGAGCGGCCTTGCCGGGCGGGCGTAGCCATGGATGGCGAAGCACGCCCGGCCGGAGCGACCGGAGCCATGGATGGCGGAGGGAGCGACCGCGACCGGCGGCGGCGGCGGCGTACTCTGCGAGGACGAGCGAGTAGGTTGCTTACGACCAACGACACGGGTAGCAGAGCGAGCCGAGCATCCGCGAGCGAAACCGGCACGGACACAAGAAGACCGGTTTCGCGAGCTCTTCCGTTTCTTCTTTTTGTCGAAGTCCGATCGACCTTCGAACGTGGGAGAGCTGGCACGAACTAGTGCACCGTCCGGGCCTGACGTACTAGTCAGGCTACGGACGTGCTTCAATCACTGCTAACCCGTCAATGTCATGCCGCGTACCTGTGCTGCACCCTTCACGCATGATGCACAGTTGACGCACAAATACCTGCTGCAACAGGCACGCAAGATGCAAAGTAGCGGCCATGCTGCGTTTTCGCGTCAAGAGAGCGGCGATGGTTCGAATGAGAAGACCTGTTGATCCGCGGTGCTTGGCCCGCCGCCCGGCAGGAGCGGCGGGGGGCGGGCGGGGTGATCGAGCAACCAGGTGTGGGCCTCGACGGAGCGGAGGCCGGAAACTATACGGCGGGCGTCGAAGTCGCCGGCCTCGGAGCGGGCAAGTAGGTCGGCAAGGGGGGCCACGATGATCCAGGAGCCGTCGGGGTCAGTGTCATGAAGACGAAGGCCACGCCAGGTGCCAAAGGTGCGGCACAGTCGGGTGCGGTGGAGGACGAGGACTGCCTCGTCGAGAACGGGGTCGGTGGGGAAGTCGGCGGTGCGGAGGGACTTGGAGGCGTAGGTCGTGACGTAGCGGACGACGTCGGAGGGGGAGCCGACGGACTGGAGGCGGACAATGTGGGAGTCACCGGTGATGGCTTTCCAGGCCTTTGCCAGTAGGTCGTGCGGAATGAAGCGGCCCTGGACGATGGCGTGGACGTGCGGGTGCCAGCGGCCGGGGTCGGGGTTCCATTTGACCTCGAGGAACGCCACTCCACCAGAAACACGGCCTTGCCAAAGTGTCGTTCGGAGCAGACGACGAAATGCGTGCTGAAGCTTAAGCATTCCGGCGGCAGCATCGAGACCCTCAGTCCGCAGAGTGAGAGTGACGAAACGACAACGCCGTCCGTCGAGGTGTGCGTTGATGTTGGCAGCAACCGTTTGGCCACGCTCGCGAGTGCACGGCATACAAAACCGGTCGTGGCACGCAGAGCCCAGGAGACGGTACTTCGGAGGATCGTCCAGAGTGCGGTATACATAGGCATTTGCTCCGCAGTGTTCGAACGCGGAGAGGCGGGAATCCGACTGTCCGGTTCGCAGTAGTGAATCGTAGACCCGCTGGCGTGCCGGTTTCCAGCCAGAGTGTCGAAACGTGCAGGCAGGCAGGTTCCGGGCCGCGAGCTCACTGTTGAAGCGCTTTGGCGGGTCCGGGAGAGGGACGATCGCTGCCAGGGAATCGAGGCGGTGACTTGTTTCTAGGGGGTGAACGAAAGCGGCGGATCCGGAAGCCAGCAGCGTCACGGGGCAACCTCGATCGGCGGACGTTGGCCGCGTCCGCACCCGGTTTGGAGCCCGATTGCAAACTGGGAAACAGGGCCACTGGCGGTACAACACCGACAGCGGCCCTTGTGCACTCGGGACGGCCGCAGGACCGGGTAGAACCTACGACCGCGGCCACATGTTGTCGGTGGGGCACCAGTGGTGTCAAGGGAAAAATCCGGGGGTTGGTTATGCGGACGTTGTCAGGGGAAGGGGACGTTCTTGTCGAAGTCGGCCAGGTGGTGCGGTGGGTAGACGTTGGGCCACGGTTGCAGGGTATGCTCGTACTCGAGCCCGGTGACCGGTTGACCGGGGTAGAACCCGCCCACGATGAAGCCGGATCCGTATTGAAAGGGGTCGGACGGGGGACGCTTTCGGAAGGGGCCTTGCCGCACCCAAAACTGGAAGCGGATGTTGGTAGGGGGCGGGTATTGCAGCGTGGGCTTGACGATGCAGTACGCGAATCGCGAGCCCCACTGGCTGATGATGAACGGCTCGGAGTCCTTGGCCGGATCGAGCTCAGACGACGATGTCAGGAAGCCGAAAGGGTGAGGACAGCCTCCCGTCGGCACGACTGACCCGACCCATGATAAAGGACTTCTGTGCGGCCTGCAGGGTGAACGGCATCGTGATCGCTGCAGGGCTGGTCGGTGCAGTGACGGCATCGCCTTGGACTTTTCCGGCGTACCGGTAGGGACCCTTGAAGTAGTTGATAGTGGGATTGTACCCGCGGGCTCCGTAGACCAGCAGAGCGGCATCGTCCTCGTTGGCCCAGTCGTCCGTGTTGTCGAACGCAAGGCTCAACGCCGTAGGTGCAGTGATGCTGGTGATCGTCGGCTGTGTGTAGTCGCCGAGGTTGAAGAGGACAGGTGCAGTGTCAACCCGCGGTTCACCGGCCTGCAGACGCGAAACGTTGGACCGCACGTAGTGTGCCAGGGCTCCGACCATCCGCGGGTCACCCAACGAATTCGGGAGCAGCACGTTGACGTTGTAGGCTTCCCACCCGTCCCGTTGAGCTTGGGTGAGCGCGGTTGACCACAGCGATGTGAGTTGTGCGACGTACCCGCGGAGGCTGGTTTGATACTCCGTGGCCGGGTTGATGGGGACCGCACGCGTGCGGACGTAGGGACCGGCCGCGTTGCGGCTGAAGACCATCCCGCCGAGGGAACCGGATGCCGTGGCGACACCACCGCCGAGCTTGACGATTGCCATGTGTAGAAACTCCAGCACCCGGCACGGTCTCCGAGTGCTGGAGCCCTATCGATCGAGGAGGTTACCAAACGCCTGCCGACCGTTGGTCCTCCAAGCCGACAACCAAAGGGTACCGCAAGGACCTCGCAGTGTCAACGGAAAAATACGTGACGGGCGAGCCCCCGCCGATCCGTCCATGATTGACACATATGGGCCGGGTCGGCGGGGGCGTCCGGTGCCGGGACAGGAACTGGGAGAGAACGGTTCTGGCGGTACAACGCCCAC
>JBDHDY010000460.1:0-3119 GCA_039591275.1 Gemmatimonadota bacterium
TACGCCCTCGCGCAAATCCAGAGATGGGGCAAAGGGTCGGCGGAGAATGCCGCGGACTATCTGACGACGCTGTTCGAGCAGCTTGAAAACTGGGCTTCCAAGCCACGATGGCTTGGCTCGGGCTTCACGCGGTTGACGATGGAATTGGCGGATCTACCCGGCCATCCCGTACGCCACGCCGCTCACCAGCACAAGGCTGCCGTCGAGGATTGGCTGGCCGTCGAGTTGAAGCGGTTGGATGCTCGATGCCCGAACGAATTGGCGAGACAGGTCATGCTGCTAATAGAGGGCTGCTTGTCACTCACTCTGATTCATAGCGACACGACCTATGTTTCGGCAGCTGCTCAGGCGGCCAATCAGCTGGCGAATTGCAAGACCGCGTAACTTCCGAATTGGGTCAGGGGACTAAACCGCTCTCGCGGTAGTTTGTGGCGGGTGAGTAGGTCTGTGCGGTAACGGGATGGGAGCGTCTTGTCTGAGGATTGGGGTGTTCAACCTCACCTCAAGACAGGAGCACTCCCATGACAAATCGATCCATCAGCCCCTTGCGCCGACGTATGATCGAGGACATGCGGGTCCGCGGCTTCACGGCGGCGACCCAGCGAGGATACATCCGCGCGGTCAGGGATTTCACGGCCTTTCTCGGCCGCTCGCCGGACCGGGCGGGGGCGGAGGACCTGCGGCGCTATCAACTGCACATGAGATCCGAGGGCGCCTTGTCCACCAGCATGAACGCCACGGTCTCGGCCTTGCGCTTCTTTTTCGGCGTGACCCTGAGACGCGACGATGCCGAGGTCGGGATGACCACGGTTCGCGAGCCGCGCAAGCTGGCCGTGGTCCTGAGCCCGCAGGAGGTCGCGCGCCTCTTGGATGCCGCTCCCGGCCTCAAGTATCGGGCGGCACTCTCTGTCGCCTATGGCGCCGGCCTCCGCGCTTGCGAGGTGGTTCAGCTCAAGGTCTCCGACATCGACAGCGATCGGATGGTCATCCGGGTCGAACAAGGCAAGGGCTGCAAGGACCGCTATGCCATGTTGTCGGAGCCCCTGCTCGATCTTCTGCGCGGCTGGTGGCGGGCCGGACGAGACCGGGGCGTGATGCTGCCGGCAGGCTGGCTCTTTCCCGGCCAGAACCCGGTCAATCCGCTGACCACTCGCCAGCTGCGCCGTGCCTTCGCTGGCGCCAAGGAGGCGGCCGCCATCGACAAGCGGGTGAGCTTGCACACGCTGCGGCACTGCTTTGCCACCCACCTGCTGGAGCAGAAGGTCGACATCCGGGTGATCCAGGTGCTGCTCGGGCACAAGAAGTTGGATACGACCGCGCGCTACAGCCACATCGCCAGCACCACGCTCAGGGCCGTTAAGAGCCCCTTGGAGATGCTCAGCCAAGGACCCCTGCCGCCCGCCTGATCCGGCGGTGCCATGGCACATCCTGCGCTGGAGGTCGCGGACATCTTCCGCGCCCACGGGCCTGCTTGGCGCCAAGCGCGAGCGGGTCACCTGAGCCTCGGCCAGCTCAAGGTCATGTCGGCGATCGAGACCTGTCGGACGGCGGCGCTCGGCGGCCACGTGGCGGCTTGCGAGGACTGTGCTCACATCCGGATCGCCTACAACTCCTGCCGCAACCGGCACTGTCCCAAGTGCCAGGGGGCCGCCGCAAGGGACTGGCTCGCCGCGCGCCAGGCCGAGCTCTTGCCCGTCGCCTATTACCACGTCGTCTTCACCCTCCCGGCACCGGTCGCCGACATCGCCTATCACAACAAGGCGATGGTCTATGACATCCTGTTCAAGGCCGCGGCCGAGACTCTCCTCACCATCGCCGCTGATCCCAAGCACCTGGGCGCTCGCATCGGCCTCACCAGCGTGTTGCACACCTGGGGTTCGGCGATGACCCATCATCCGCATGTCCACATGATCGTGCCCGGCGGCGGCATCGCGTTAGATGGCTCACAATGGATCGCCTGCCGCCCCGGCTTCTTCCTGCCCGTGCGCGTGCTGTCGCGATTGTTCCGCAGGCTGTTCCTGGAAAAGCTCGCCTCGGCACACGGGGCCGGCCGCCTGCAGTTCTTCGGTGACCACGCCGGACTGGTCGACCACGACGCCTTCGCGGCCTATCTGGCGCCGTTGCGCAAGATCGAATGGGTCGTCTACGCCAAGCCCCCATTCGCCGGGCCCGAGGCCGTGCTCGCCTATCTCTCGCGCTATACCCACCGCATCGCAATTGCCAACAGTCGGCTGATCGCCTTCAACGACAGAGGCGTCACCTTCAAATGGAAGGACTACCGCGCCAAGGGTCGCGACCGGCAGAAAGTCATGACCCTCGTCACCGACGAGTTCATCCGACGATTCCTCCTCCACGTCCTGCCCCAAGGCTTCCACCGCATTCGCCACTACGGGCTCTTCGCTAACGGCAGGCGCAGCGAGAACCTCGCCCGGGCACGTCACTTGCTTGAAGTCGAGCAGCACCGAGATCAGCCCGAGCAGGGCGACGAAGGCAACGAGCGCGAGCAGCCGCCAAAGCCCACTTACACCTGTCCCTCATGCGGCGGCCCCATGATCATCATCGAGACCTTCGAGCCTCGATACACACAATGGGGCCATCGACCCCGCGCCCCGCCACCAAGCAAAGCCGACAGACCGTGACACTCACCCCTTCGAGACGCACAAATGATGCCGGCCGCCGCCGGCCACGGCACCGCTCGCCCCAAGGCCACAGAAAGCCCCCAGATCCGCCAGCAATACCTCTCAGCACAACCGCAAAATCGCCGCCAACCCACGTCACCAAGATCGTCGCTCGCCAAATCCTCGCCGGCCAATCCACCAAGCTCCGGCCAACAGCCAGCCTCGTCTCGTCAAATCCCCATAGACTGAGCAAGCCACACCGCCGAGCCTGAGCCCGCCCGCGGTTTCCTCCCCTGAGGCTTCCCCGACACCCGCTGTCCGGGCCAGCGGCAACAGCCTTCAGCAGCGGGTGTCCGAGAACCCTTCACAACTTCGGACTCCACGGACAACCCCGTCATAGGTCCGCTTATCCCCGAGAAGCAGACGAAAATGATGCGAAAGCGGACGTGACGGTTAGGATGTCTGTTGTCGGGGGCATTGCGCCTTGGAAAGCGCATGAAG
>JBDHDY010000461.1:0-3093 GCA_039591275.1 Gemmatimonadota bacterium
CGGCGCCGCAGATTCCTGGTCAGCAAGTAACGATCAAGGTTGATGATGCCGGGAGCACCGGGAATGCGGTAACGCTACTCGCGCTTCCTGGTCAGAATATTGATGGTGCGCCGACGCTTGTGTTGACACAGGACCAGGAGTCGGTCTGTTTGAAATCAGATGGCGTAAACTGGCGTGTAGTATGTGGCGAGGGTACGGGCGGCACTGGTAGCGGAGCCACGGGGCCGGTTGGGCCTACTGGTCCTGAGGGGCCAACCGGGGCGCCAGGTGGCGGGCCTACGGGGCCTACGGGGCCTACGGGGGCCACGGGGGCGACGGGACCGACCGGGGCCACGGGGATTGGGGCCACGGGGGCGACGGGACCGACCGGGGCCACGGGGATTGGGGCCACGGGGGCGACGGGACCGACCGGGGCCACGGGGATTGGGGCCACGGGGGCTACGGGGACGACGGGGGCGACGGGGACGACGGGGGCTGCGGGCGCGACTGGTGCTACGGGGGCGACGGGGGTTACCGGTGCTGAGGGTGCTACTGGTCCGACGCTTGCTGTGGACCTGACTTTGGCGCCGTCTGAGGCTGCTGATGTTCCGCCGTTTTTGTTCATTGATACGCCCTCTTTGATTGCGGCGCTTGTGGCACTGCCAACTGTTGGAGCTTCGCCCATTGCCAATAGGATTTGGTTTGAGCAGGGATTCGACTTTCCGCTTCTGACCGCGGGGCTTGTTCCGGCTGTGAACAGTGATATTAGAGGCGGCCTTCATGATACCACTCGCGGGCAAACTACCATTGATTGCCCGCCCGTTCCCGTGGTGTTTGGGTCTGTCAAAAATCTTGCAGATGTGGTGCTGAATGCGCTTGGCGGATCTTCGGGGGGTCTGATTGATGCTACGGGGCCATCCCAACTTTCCATGTTAAACGTTACTGTGACCGGGCCCGGAAACGGCGCCCCTGGCCCATCTCCGATTGATTGGAGATTCGGTGGTCGAATTGTCATGGAGCGCAGTCAACTCTTTTTGCCTGGAATTCTGGTGGGGTCTGGCGGCTTCCTCCATGAGGTTCAGGTAGAGAACGACAACGTTTTTGGAACCGATTCCTTTACGGACTTGGGCGGCGGCGCTGTGATGTTGCTGGTGATCAAGGGCACGGGTAATTCGTTTTCTCCCGGCCTGTACACTGGCCCCGGTGTTCTTGATGTCGACATCGGCCATGGGAGCGCATTTGCTGTAGACGCCCCCTTCACGGGTGCTGATGTTTTGAGTTATGGCGCAGGCGTCTTTTCTTTCATTGGCCCTGGCGCTGTAGAGCTTGAGCTTTTTGCCGGCGGAGGTAATACAGGCGATGCACCGCCTCCGATCTTCGCTCCTGCTGGACCTAGCTTTGGTCACGCGAATGAGCGGGACGCGATCGTTCGCGGAGTTCAATTACAAGTAGAGGCACCGACTACAGTCGGGCCATTGACAATTCGGTTCTATCAGGCAGGGCTTTTGATCTACACCGAGATTGTCCCCATTGCTCCTCCTGGAGTCTCCACCTTCGTGAGCACCACATTCGGATTCCTCGCCCTTGGCGGAATCGGAGACCTCCGATGCACCATCGAAGACCCAGCCGGCCTGGCCGCAGGAGCATCTATCAACGTCGGCGTCCTGATGAAGTAGGAATTTCGTCATGCAGAAAACAGCAACCTTCTTCCCCAACTTTGCAGGCACACCGGCTGGATTTCGGCGAGTTGGTTTTCACTTTCCGGATGGCACGCCTTTTGTCACGCTTTTTACGGCCGAGGATGATTGGGACGTATCAGTCTTTGTCGACGCCGATACTTATTGCGTCTTCATTGTTGGCACGAGTCCGGATAAGACCAAGGCACGCATTCTTCGAGGTCTGCGCTACCACAGCCCCAAGGAAGTTGATTATGCCACTGCGGCAGAACAGGCTGCGGGATTGAATGGTAAGACGGCGGCGACTGCCACGCATGAAGAATTAGTGGCGGAGGCGACTGCCGGGCTTACAGATGGTGATGTTCCGCAACCGATCCAGGCAGCGCCGCTTCAGCTTGTGGATGCGGTGATTCGGCCAGATGATAAGAAGGGGCGGTGGGACTTTTACTTTCGCCAGACCAAGGAAGGCACTCCTAGGACTGTGGCGGAGTGCCGCTTGTCGCCGACGATGACTATGGTTACGAAGTCAGACCCCTCCAAGCTGGTACAGGCATTCCGCAACGGACAGTCCCAGATGTATTTCCTCTTCGATGAGGGGGCGGAATTCTTGCTAGAATGTATCCGGATGCGGGGATACAAGGTCGAACGCGCCGAAGCCCGTTCTGCTAAGGCCATTCATGCGGGGGAGACTCCGCAGCAGACGGTTGAAGCCCTGGCGTCAGCCCTGGCCTAGCTGAGCTTTTTGACGAGATGTCGGACGGCGTTCACCCCTGGTGACATTCCAGGGTTGGACTCGGAAATTACCCGACACTGCTCCAGCATATCGTCTCGCATCTTTTGGCGGATGCTGGCGATTTCTGCGGCTGGGACTTGTGGATGCTGGACTTCCTGAGCGGCAAGAGCCCGACCCGCAACAACGCCCTGGGCATAGCCACGCATTCGGGCGTGTTCCAGTTGCTGCGGGGACGCCATTTGCATTTGACGAGGCTCATGACGAAGGCGCTCGGCCTCGCTTTCCAGCCGACGTTGATAGGCGTCTAGCTCTGCACGACGATCCTCGACAGCGGCGCTGGCGGCTCTATATCCCTCTTGAAAGATGCGCCGCTTTTCTTGTGGGGAGACTCCACCATCAGGTCTGCGGTTGAAATTGTCGGTCGTGTTCTGAAGGTTGTACACCCGTTCTGCGACCTTCTTGGCGACACGTATTTTCTCCCTGGCGATCTCGACGTCGATGCGGTCGGCGTAGTCCCATCCGCCCTTGGGGATGTTGGCGCTTTCGATCCACTGGAAGATTTCAGCGAGATCTACGTTTCTCCGCGACCGGTTCGCCTTAATCCTGCGTCGTTTCCGGCTCATCGACTTCCTCTTCCAAGGCTTCTTGCGCCTCAAGAGCGCGCTGTTTCATATACCGCGCATACACGCGATTGGCAACCCCAGG
>JBDHDY010000462.1:0-3087 GCA_039591275.1 Gemmatimonadota bacterium
ATCCTCCACCGCATCGAGCACGTTGATGGGGCAGTAAACCTTGTACCACCGTTTGTACATGAGGCTTTGAAGAGCCAGGAGTTCACAGCCACCGTAGTTCGCGACCACATTCACGACAAGCCCGACGCCAACGTATAGCATGAGTCCGAGCCATATCGGCACCGGTAGTTCGGGGACTAGTACCACGATGAGGACAATTGGCGCGACCACCAGCAGCGTCATTCCAACCCAGGGACTCGTCCGTTTCAGCACTAACTCCCCAAGAACTCGATAGGCGACCCAATAGACCGCGAAGATCGCTGCGAAGCTAAGCACGATCTGAGCCTTGAACCACCACGAAGCGCCGGTGAGCATTACCCACATCGGTCCGAGTACCAATGCTCCTCCGATCAAGACCCTACCGATCTTACCGACCACGCGGATATCGTACCCAACACCAAGCTGCTGCTCATGCACACTCGGTGCGAGAATGTTCATGCCACTCACTGTATGCCTCGCGGTCCGGCTTGCGGTTACGGAGCTGGGCCGCTTGACCGGCGTTGCGGAGCTAGGCCGCTTGACCTGCGTTGCGGAGCTAGGCCGCTTGACCTGCGTTGCGGAGCTGGGCCGCTTAACCTGCGTTGCGGAGCTGGGCCGCTCAACCTGCGTTGCGGAGCTGGGCCGCTCAACCTGCCTTGCCGAGCTGGGCTGCTTTACCTGGCTTGCCGAGCTGGGCCGCTTGACCGCCGGTCCGCCTTTGGGCCGCCAGACCGGGGTTTCGACGCGGAGTGGCTTGCTCGGCGGTGCGGAGCCGGGCCGCTTGATCGGCGCTGTGGATTCAGGCCGCTTGACCGGCGCCGCTGATCCCGGCCGCTTGGTCGGCGTTGAGGCAATGATCTGTGGGTCGGTGTCACGCCGGTGCAGATCGGCCAGAAGGCGGTTCACGATGATGCGGTCTTCGCGGTCTTCGTCTTTTTCGGGACGCTTCGGATCGGGCTTGCCCATCCCTGTACCTCCTGCGCTGTAGGGCACTCGGTTGAAGCACCTTCATTCGTGACAATGGAATCCATCTGCCAGCAGGCGTCACGTCCGGCCCGAAAGTTGGCTGTGACCCCGACATCCCTGAAGTGATCTCACCGAATACGCCCTTTACAGTGATGTCCATCACGTCAGGTTCAGGTGAACGGGGATTCGGCGAGCCCTCCGGTTCTCGCATATTTGACAAACGAAGCTGAGAAGCGTTACTGATGCTTTTTGCGACACCATTGTGCGTTACGTGACATGAATATGCGTTTCTTGTAAAATCCATCAATGACGGAGCGCACACGAATTGCCTATGACCACCCGGCTCCGTGATGTGGGACACACCCCTCTCACCTGTCCGAAAAGAACGGACATCTTCCACCACCGCTCTGACCACTACCGACCCGGCCCGTCAAGTTGCTTCAAGTTTTGGCAACGAAACTGACAGTGTTACCGGAGCGCTCGATCTGCTAACTCAGCGGTCTGTCGGGACTGACCTCGATCCCAACAATCTTATCCTCCACTGCATCGAGCACGTTTATGGGGCAGTATACCTTGTACCACCGTTTGTACATGAGGCTTTGAAGAGCAAGGAGCTCACAGCCACCGTAGTTCGCGACCACATTTACGACAAGCCCAACGCCAACGTATAGCACCACTCCTAGCCATATCGGGACCGGTAGTTCAGGCGCGAGTACCCCGATGAGCACAATTGGTGCAACCACGAGCAGCGTCATTCCCGCCCAGGGACTCGTCCGTTTCAGCACTAACTCACCTAGAACGCGATAGGCAACCCAATAGACCGCGAAGATCGCTGCGAAGCTAAGCACGATCTGAGCCTTGAACCACCACGAAGTCCCGGTGAGCATCACCCACAACGGACCGAGCACCAATGCTCCTCCAATCAAGGCCCGACCGATCTTACCGACCACACGGATATCGTATCCAACGCCAAGCTGTTGCTCATGGACACTCGGTGCGAGAATGTTCATGCCACTCACTCTCTGCCTCACGGTCCGGCGCGGCGGTACCAGGCGCCGCCTGACAATTATTTTGGTGCCGCTCCGCTTGGGCGACGTTTGGGAGATGGCATCGGACCCGCGCAATTCATACAGAAGGTGATTTACGATGACGGCATCTTCGTCTTGTTCCGGACCTTTTGGCTGGTGTTTGTCCACCGCTACACCTCCTTCGCTACGCGGCATTCGGTTGAAGTACCTTCATTCGTGATGTGGAAGCTGTCTGCCGGGTGTGTCACGTCCGTACCGGAACTCAAGCTGTTATCTCGATACAACCGATTAACGTCACACTACGCACTTTCTTCAGTGATGACTGTCACGGCGGACTCCAGTTGAACAGAGACGAAACACTTATCCGGTTTTTTGTTGGTTTTGACAACGAAACTGACAAGCATTACTGATGTTTTTCGGAACACCGCTGTGAGCGATCAGCTCAGGTGTGCAAGAAAGCTACGGCGCACGCCGCATGGTGATTAAGACACGAAGGAGGCCTCGATGCACTCTCAACGTCTCATCGCTCTTACCGTATGCCTCGCGTTGTGTGCCACCATTCCTGGGCGGGCTCAACAACCAAGCGATCCAGGTGAAGCAGTCCGCTCGGCATTCTCCGCGTACAAAGCCGCAATCTTGAGCGGCTCGGGGGCCGCGGCGCTGGAGCTCGTGTCGCAATCGACTGTCAGCTATTACCGAGAAATGCAGCAGCTTGCCTTATATGCCAAAGCGGCTCAAGTACGGGCGCAATCCATCGTGGATCGCACGCAGATTCTCACAATGCGGCACCGCGTTGACCCACACGTGCTCCGAAGAATGTCACCGCGCGACCTCTTCGTGTACGCAGTGAATCAGGGGTGGGTCGGCAAAGAGAGTGTGGCGCGGCTCGAGGCCGGGGCCGCCAGAGTTTGGGGGGCGACCGCAACCGTTGAAATCATCCGCTTGGGCAATCGTACGGGTCTCCAATACCCGCTCACGCACGAGCGAGGCCGATGGCGGGTTGACCTGGTTCCGACGCTTGACTGGGCGAACAGCGCTATGGGTCAATTGGCCCGGCGACAGGGCGTGTCCGAGG
>JBDHDY010000463.1:0-3554 GCA_039591275.1 Gemmatimonadota bacterium
TGGTCCCGAAGGAGGACCCCCAACCCGCGGAGCGAGGTGGCAGTGCTCGGATGGTCATCCCCGAGGGTGCGCCTGGCGATCGCGATGGCTTCCCGATAAAGGGCTTCGGACCGTTCGAGCTGGTCCATCTCCCGGAGCAAGCCCGCATAGCCCTGGAGAATGCCGACGTAGGCGGGATGCTCCTCGCCGAGGAGTCTGCGGCGCATCTCCAGTACTTGGCGGTAGTAGGGCTCCGCGGTCCCGTAGTCGCGGCGGCGGCGGTGCAGGGAACCGATGAGAAAGAGGCCGCTCGCCACCTCCGGATGGTCCTCACCGTAGACCTGCCGTTTTATTGCAAGGGCGCCGCGGTACAGCTCCCCGGCCTCGTCGAGCCTATCCATTCTGCTCAGGAGAATGCCCAGATTCCCCATCGCGGTAGCGACAAATGGGTGGTTCTCTCCGAAGAGGCGCCGGTACATCGCCAGTGCCCCTCGGTAATGCGGCTCGGCCGCCCCATAGTCGCCCATATCCATGAGCTGGACGGCCAGGTTGTTGAAGCTCTCGGCGATCTCGGGGTGGTCGCCCCCGTAGAGGCGACGTCGCATTGTAAGGGCCTCCCGGTAGAGCGGCTCGGACGCCTCGTAGTCCCCGACGCGTCGAAGGAGCGCCGCCAGGTAGTTCACGCTCTCAGCCACGTCAGGGTGCTCGTCGCCCAGGAGACGCCTTCGCGTTACTAGAGCCTGGCGGGCCAGGGGCTCCGCAGCCCGGTAGTCGCCGGCGTCGCGCAGTGCAAGTGAGAGCTCGCTCATCGTACGAGCGACCAGCCTGTGCTCGTCGCCCAGGAGGTCTCGCTCCATTGCTAAGGCCTCCCGCAGCAGTGCTTCGCTCTCGGGGAGCCGGTTCAACAGCCGGTAGACGTCGGCCAGGGCCACGAGGCTCTCGGCGATGTTTAGGTGGTTTTCCTGGTGAATGTCTCGACGCAGCTCGAGAGCCCGTTCGAAGAGCGGGGCTGCTTCGGCGTATTCGCCCAGGTGACGGTGGACGCTACCGAGCGCGTGGAGCATTTGGGCTTGTGCGGCCGGACGGCCATCCATCCGCTCTACCCGATCGAGCCCGCGATCCAGCAGCTCGTGAGCGGTGAGCGAGTCGCCCGCGGCTAGCCCTGGGCTCGGGTTCTCGAACAAACCGATCAGCAGGTCCGTGAGCTGTGAAGAACGGTCAGCCTCGACGCGTGCCTGCTCGAGCGCCCGGCTGACGCGGCGGTTCTGCACCGTGAGGGTTATGCCATATGCCAGCAGCACAATGACCAGGGCACCGCTCGAAGTAACCAGGGCCCGATGCCGTCGCACGAACCTTCTCACACGGTAGGCGACCGTGTCGGGGCGGGCCGAGACCGGTTGGCCATCCAGGTGTCGCCTGACATCGTCGGCCAACTGCTGTACGGACGGGTACCGCTCGGTCATCTGCTTGGCGAGCGCCTTGAGCACTATGGCGTCGAGGTCACCTGAGACCCGTTTGCGGAGGCGTTCCGGCGTAGAGCTTCTCGCGTTGCTCAATTCCTTGGGGCTTCGTTCGATCGTGGTACCCGCGGCGGTCCGGATGCACGCCGGCTGGGTCACAATGCTACTCGGGCTGGTGGGGACGTGCTCGCAGACGATCTGTTGGATCTCCGAGGCGTTCTTGTATTCAGTTTCGTACGGCCGGTGGCCGGTCAGCATCTCATACAGAAGAACGCCTAGTGCGTAGACGTCTGAGAGGGTGCTGGCCTCCTCGCCCCTAACTTGCTCGGGGCTGGCATATGCCGGAGTGAACCAGGCTCCCGTTCTGCGAGTCCCATCTCGGTCTTCTGTCGTGTGGATGATCTTGGCGATACCGAAATCCAAGAGCTTTGGACGACCGTTGTCGCTCACTAGGATGTTGTTGGGCTTGAGATCGCGGTGGACGACGAGTTGCTGGTGTGCGTACTGCACGGGCTCGCAGATATCCAGGAAGAGTCGTAACCGATGGGTCACGGACAGCTGATTCCGGTCGCAGTAGTCGAGGAGGTTTGTGCCGGCGACGTATTCCATGGCGTAGTACGGCTGGCCGGAAGGGGTTGTACCCCCGTCGATGAGCCGCGCAATGCCCGGGTGTTCCAGACGCGCTAGAATGCGTCGTTCAGTGCGGAAGCGCTCATGCAGGGTGGCGTCCACGAACCCCTGACGCATCAGTTTGAGGGCGACGTTCTGGGTGAAGTCGGCGCCCTCGCGCTCGGCGAGAAACACATCGCCCATGCCGCCCTCGCCCAAGGGCTTCAGGACGCGATATTGATCGGCGATTTCTTCGGTTGATGGTACGGTGCCCCGGGTGGCCTGAGCGACCACGTCGTCAACCAAGCCCTGCTCGTCGTGGGCCTTCAGAAGGGAGTGCACCTCGCGTCGGAGGTCGGGGTCGCTGCCGCACGCATCATCGAGGAAGGCGTCGCGCCGAGCGGTGTCGAGGTCGAGTGCGTTGTGAAAGATCTCCTGGACCGCTGCCCAGCGCTCCGGCGGCATGGGCGCTTTTCCGGTCACGCACCCAACTCACGGTTGAGCCATGCCCGGGCTACTGTCCACTCTCGTTTCACGGTGGCGGGCGAGATCATCAGGGCTTCGGCGGTTTCCTCGACACCCATCCCTGCAAAGAAGCGACACTCGACGATCCTAGCCTGTCTCTCGCTCATTTCCTCGAGTTTGCCAAGCGCCTCGTCCAGAGCCAGGAGATCCGCCGATCGGGATTGGGCCGCCAAGACTACGTTGTCGATGGGGACGTGTTCGGAACCGGCTCCCCGCTTGTCAGCTTTCTTCATCCTTGCGTAGCTGATCAAGATGCGCCGCATGGCCTTGGCACAGGCGCCGAAGAAGTGGGCTCGCCCTTGCCAGCTGATCCGATCCAGCTGCACGAGCTTCAGATACGCCTCGTGAACGAGGGCGGTGGGGCTCAGGGTGTGGTCCACCCTTTCACGGCGCAGTTCCCGCTCGGCAAGCCCGCGAAGCTGGTCGTACACCATTGGTAGGAGGCGGCTCAGCGCTTCTTGGTTCCCGTCGGACAGCTCGACGAGGGCTTGGGTAACGTCGGAACTCATAGGAATCAAGGCCCTGTTGTTCTATCCGCTGGCCGCGGGGCGTGGCGGGGACGAGAGGCCAGGGCAGCGAGACTCGCACATTTTCGATGGTCCACTGCTCGAGCACCGATGCGCAGTCGCCTGCTTGAATTAATCGTGGTCTTGCACTATTGGCAATGTGGCAGGGGCTTCCACTGAGTTGGGAAGATCGGCTGAATTCGGGGGAGCGCCCGGCGTGTGACTGCCTTCCCGGTGCGTTTGAAGCATGGTTTGGGGGACGGAATGAGCAAGGTGAGCGCGGGCCTATTGATGTACCGTCTCAGACAGGGGGTGGTCGAGGTCCTGCTCGCTCATCCGGGCGGTCCGTTCTGGCGCAACGAGGACGACGGGGCCTGGACGATTCCCAAAGGTGAGATCGCGCCGGGGGAAGATGCGCACGCCGCGGCGCTGAGAGAGTTCGAGGAGGAGACGGGGATTCGACCGGAAGGTCCCT
>JBDHDY010000464.1:0-3082 GCA_039591275.1 Gemmatimonadota bacterium
TACCCTGCGCATCGACCTCCCCAAGATCCACCAAAGGACCGTCTTCGAGCCGGTTCCCGTCGGCCGTCACGACGATGCGGACCACCGGCCTGTTGAGATGCGTCGTGTTGGGGTTGACACTGTGCGTCATGGCGACCTCACCTGAGTCGAGCACGAGGCAGGTACCCACTGGATAGATGCCGACCAGGTTGATCAGTTCTTTAACGAGCACCCGGTCATAGCCCCGACGAGGGTTCGCCCACATCTCCCGCAGTACCTGATCCGGCTGAATCGGCACGGTTTGGTAGCTGCGTCGGGTGGTCGCTGCGTCAAAACCGTCAGCCACAGCGATAATCTTCGAAAACAGGGAAAGCTGGCGCGGCCGCTTTGGAGTCGGATAGCCGGTCAGGTCGATCTTCATGTGGTGCTCGTAGGCCCCAATGATGCCGCGGTATGGCAGGTCGCCACGCGTGACGAACTGAAACTGTGTCAGGGCCCCGAGCCACGGATGCGCCCGCATGACGTTCCACTCTTTCTCATCCAGCCCGGAGGTCTTGTTTAGCACCTCTACGGGAACCCGGTTCTTCCCGACGTCGTGGAACAGCGCAGCCATGCCCAGATCGTAGAGCTGAAGCTTGGTCAGGCCCAACCGTTTGCCGATGGCGACACTGAAGGTGCACACGTTCACCGAATGTGTGAACGTGTACTCATCGTAATCTCTGATAGTGGTCAGGCCGAGAATCGACGTCTCGTTGGTCAACACCTGGTCGACCACTCCCTGGACCGCACGCTTCACCTTGTTGGCGTTCGCAGTCCGTCCCATACGCACGCTGTTGACGATTTCTTTGGTGACAGCTACTGAACGCTCATACGTCCGTTTCGCGACCTCCTTGGCTCGATCCTCGTCGGGTTCCTCGGTCTCCGGGGGAGCTTCCACCGTCAGGCGGGTTACGCCGGCTCGCTTGAGATGCTCTTGCAGTTGCGCGAGCATGGCCGCGTCCGGCTCACGCCCGGAGAAACTGACTAACGCCGAGATGAACTCTTGCCACTCGCTCCGCTGAACCGTTTCCCCAACATGCAATCCGCCGACTCCCACAATCGTGAACACATCTCTCAACTCGCTCAACTGCTCGTCTACGTCGAGCCGGAGCCGCATGGCGTTCACGAACATGAACTCCCCAGCCACCCGCACCTCGAGTTCCGACTCCTGCTGGTGCAGCACGGCTGCCGCCTTGGCAAGATCTTCAAAGGCGCGCTGCGTTTGCTCGTTCTCCATGGGATAGAGCTTCACGCTGCGAAACGTGGTGTGGAGCGCTCGCAGGAAGATCCGACCAGCCTCCCGAACACCACTACCCTCTCCCGACTCAACTCTGATCGGGCGTGGTGGAGTTCGCGACTCAGATCCCGCCATCTCAGTTCGACTCCCGCAGCGCCTGCTGGATGGCGTTCCGCACCAAAGGATCCCGATCGGTTTTTGTGCCCTCCAAGACGGCACGAGCCTCCGGTGTCGCGATCTTTCCCAACGCCATCGCCGCACAAGCGCGCATCTCGCCGTCTGTTTTCCGCTTGAGGAAGCCCTTGGGGCGAAGCATGGAGGTTAGTCTCTCGATCCCCGCCCCTCCTGCGAGCAACCCGAATGCTTCGAAGATCGCCTTCTTTTCGATCAGATCTGCACGCTTGAGCGCGTTCTCAGTCATGAGCGCCTCGATCTTCGTCAGTGCACTCTGGTGGCCGTGGTTCCCAAGACCCCGTACCGCTGCAACCCGAACCTCACGACGCTCATCCCCAAGAGCTTTCTCCAACTGCGCCATAGCGTCTGCGTTTCCAATCTCCACCAGTGCCTGGGTTGTCTCGAGCCTGACCTTCGCATCGGAGTGACTGAGCAGGCCTCCCAGCTCCGGCAAGACCAACTGGAGCTTCAGGAGCTTGCTAAGACGAATCGCCTCCACCAAGCCGGCAGACCCTTTGTCTCGGAGGGCCGGCACCAACGCCGCGGGAACCGCTTGAACGACTCGATGCAGGGCCTGGTGAAGCCGGCGCCGGACCAGATCGTTTCGCAAAACCTGGAGTTGGGCTAGCCCGGTTGGGACGACGGGAGGAAGCAAATGACCGAACAAATGCTCGAGCTGCTCCTCAGCTGGCCCCTCCTCGGCTTTCTCTATAGCTTCGAGCAACTGCGTGAACACCTCCGGCCGCGACAGCACGCGCGGCACCGCCTCCAACCCCTGCCGCTGCTCCGCCGTCAATCCATCAGCCCGCTCGGCCAGCCCCCCGAGCTCGGCAAACAAATACGCCACCGTAGCGTAGTCACCTTTGGCGACAAAATGCGGAATCACCGTCTCCAGCGTCGACGTGACCTCTCCACGAGTGTCCGTACCGGGCTGCGACTCGTAGATGTCGTACAACGCCGCAACGACATTCGACGGGAGATCTTGCTCGTATTCCCGCCTGATCTCGCGGTCGAGGTAATCCAGTTCCTCCTCAGTCAGGGCATACAGGCTGGGAGCGTCCGTCTCATCCACCGAAACAAGACTCGGCCTCTCCTCGGGCTCAGGGGCAAGGGGCTTCGGTGGCGGTGGGGGGGGAGCCTTGCTCCGCTCCAACCGGGGAACACCTTCCTCGGCTAGCTCCTGCGCCTCGTATTGAATGCGCTGGAAATCCTCCTCCCACAAAAGAGTCAGCAGATCGTCTTCGGCACCGGGCGGGAGAGTACGGGCATTGTGCACGATGGAGAGAAACTCGATGATCTCCTCATCCTCCACACCTGGAAACATCTTCAGCGTTCGGACACCGTCCTTGAACACCATCCAGGCCATACTCTCCGATCTTTCGCTGTGCTCATATACGACTTGTTCCTCCCATTGGAACTCAGTCTCCGTCACTTCTAGCACCAACTCATCCATTTCGTCCCAGACCGGCCGAAACGCTTCACGAATGTTGTTGAGTGCCTGCTGGTAGACGGGATTGTTTGGGAGATACATCTGCAATACTCGCAGGCCCTTCGACAGGGTCTGGAGTAGTTCCTCGACATGAGACGGATCTACGATCGATTCGGACGTAGTCTGTTGATTCACCCCAGCTGCCCCCCAACGGGTGCGCCCTT
>JBDHDY010000465.1:0-3080 GCA_039591275.1 Gemmatimonadota bacterium
GGGATTGCGCAATAAGTCAGAGGAAAAAACTCAACCCAAACGAAAGGCACAATTGAGGGAAAATCAACCCAAGCAAAATGGTACCTTCTGTAAGATGGGGGATAATGGATATGGCTTAACGGTATCCAAAACCCATCAACAGGAGGTATGTTATGTCTATTGTACATCCACTCGATGTGGAAAAGCCAGCCATCTACGGCTGTGCGCAGATGGGCTGTCGCGATTGCCTGAATGGCTTGATGCGGCGGCACGAGGGGCTGGTGCACACGGTGTTGCGGCGGCAATCGTCGGGACCGCTGAGCTACGCAGAGTTGCTGCAGGCAGGGCGGATAGGGTTGTGGCAGGCGGTGCTGCACTTCGATGCTGAGCGCGGAGTGGCCTTTTCCACCTATGCCGGGGTGGCGATCCAGCGCAGGATATGGCAAGTAGTGGAGCGGGCACAGCGTCCACAAGGCTGGCTGGAGCCGGAAGAGCCGGTAGACCCACGGGCGTTAGCGGAGGAGCGGTTATGGTGGGCGGAAGTATGTGCGACGTTAGCCGTAGCCATCGGACGTCTGCCCAGTCGGGAACGGGAAGTGATGCTGGCCGTCTGCGGCTGGGATGGAGGGGCAGCGCGCGACCTGACCCAGGTCGGTCGCCAATGGGGCGTCAGTCGCCAGGCGGCGGCGTATTGGTACTACAAGGCCTTGACCTCATTGCGGTTACCGGCTGTGTCGGGGCACTTGCGTCAGTTGTGGGGGCAAGATAGCCGCGAGGGCTACCGGCGCAGTCAGAAGCTCAGTCGGGCTTGGTTGCGCCAGCGACGGGGGAAGAAGGGAAGATGAGCCTCCTCCTGATTCCTGCGCAAGCGGACACCCTGCCCCTGCCGGTTGAAGAGCGTCCTTTTCATAGCTTGGCTGGACTGTCGCGCTCCGAACTGGCGGCGACGCGGGACCTCCCGGCGGCGAAGCGGCGTCTGCTGATCAAACACTTTGTCGAGACCTTCCGGTGGGAAGCGATACGACCGCTCTTGCCCCTGGGGCTGGTCGTGCCTCCGGATGTGCCCCCTTGGCGTGCGCGAGGTTGCCGTTCCCATTATCTCTGGCTACCCCCAGATGATCTTCAATCTCTGGACGACCTGGAGGGCTTGGACAATTTCGACCTGGTCTTGCGGCTGTTCGACTTCAGTCCCTGGCGCCCCATCCTGGCGCAGCGTTTCTCCAGTCACCTCGGTCCGCCTCCCTTCGATCCCGTCAGCCTGGGTCTGGCTTGGCTCCTGGTCCGCTGGCGTAACTGGGATTGGCCGCGCTTGTTGACCGAACTACATTCCCCAGAGCGGGGCTTGGGCTACTGCCGCCGTTTAGGCTTCGACCCCCACGACTTGCCGGGGGAATCGACCTTTCGCGTGGCTGTGGCGAACACCCAAGAAAGCTGGTTGGTGCAATGTGCCGATGGTCTGCTGCTGGGCCTGATGGCGTATGGGTTGATCCCCACCTGTTCCACCTTCCCCAACGATCCGCCCGAACGGGGCGTCAGCCTCGCCCTGGACAGCCAACTGGTGAATGCTCGTTCCCGCATGCGCTGTCGTTACCAGAACACTCGCTGTATCTTGCCCCCAACTCAACGTGCCTGTGCTGCCCGCGAGAAAGGCAAGACAGGTTGTGCCTGTGATGCGGAGGCCTGTGCCAACCGTTGCCGCTTCGTCGCGGCACGCGATGCGGAAGCGACTTACGTCTACTACGAAGGTTCCAATCAATCTTCTTCTTCCCCCAATGCCCCCGCTTCCGGGAGCACGAAAGGCAAGCCTCCGCAGCGCAGTCGAGGCGAGCACTACTTTGGCTACAAGTCCAAAAGCTTCAACATCGTCGATGACCGCCTCTTCACCTATTGGCCGCTCCCGGGTCCCTTCGTCTCCGCCAATCGCAACGACCATCTACAGACTATCCCAGGCTTGCAGGACCTGCAACAGCGTTTCCCTCACCTCAACGTTGGCGAGATGATCGGGGATGCCGGAGAGGGTTACGACGACATCCTGCGCTTTGTCCACGCTGATCTACAGGCTCTGCGCACCATTGTGCCCCGTCGCCACCGCGACGATGAAGACCCACTCACCTGTCTGCAACGGGGCTATGATGCCAAAGGCAATCCCCTATGTTTGCACGGCTACCGGCTTGCTTTCAATGGTCACGACTTTCAACGCCACGACAGCCGCTGGGCCTGCCGTCAGCGCTGTCTCCACCGCTCTCAGCCTGACATCACCCTGCCCACTATGCCTCAGACCGAGATCTCAGCCCAGGCTCAGGACCAAGCCCCGCACCTCGCTACCCTGTCTGAGAGTCAAGCCCCGCACATGGCACACGACTGTCCTTTTCGCGATCCGCAACACCCTCTGGGCTACCTGCTCAAACTGGATCTCACTCTGCCCGACGGCAACCTCCGCTTGGCCCGGGATCACAAGGTTGGTTCCTCGACCTGGGAGCTACGCATCGGTCGCCTGAGTTATGCCGAAAGCCGCAATGCTTGTCAAGCCCGGCGCGGTGTCAAACGTTCCCCTTGGTTCGGCCGCGCCAACGCTGCCAAGGCTTCCCTCCTGGCTGACATCCTCACTTCTGCCCTCAACGTCGCTCGCTTCGTGCGTGAAGCCACTCAGGCCCCCACTTCCGTCTCCGCTGGCACCTGAGCCCGGGGGCAGCACACTCGCTTGTGCCTGCCCCCACTACCTGAACCGTTTCTTCTTCCCTCCTGGCTGTCGCCTTTGCGTGCCACGGCCTGCTTCCGCACGTCTGTTGGCCCAATTGTCGCTCCGCTTCCCCCTTTCTCACCTCCTCTTGGTACTCTCTCTTCACCCTTGATCCCTTTACTGTGACCCGCAACCCTATTCCTGTGTCCACTTGTTGCGCTCTCAGCAGCTGCCACCTGTCGACTTATTGCCCTATTTGGCCTCCCTCGACCTCCAGCATCTCCCCAATTCTCGTTCAACCCAGCAACAGCCGCCCCCTTTCCCCAGAAATGGGCTTCGTTCCATCCTCCTCCCCCATAGCTGTGCCTTCCGCTCTTGGACTTATTGCGGAAGCCCTCTTCTGAGGGCACGCGTTGCCTTT
>JBDHDY010000466.1:0-3077 GCA_039591275.1 Gemmatimonadota bacterium
CAACCGAGAGCCGGTGGTAGTAGTCCGCCTTCACGGGGTCGCCAAGGCCTATCCCATCCAGATACTGATGTGGCACGAGATTGTGAATGACGTCGTGGGCGAAACACCGGTGACAGTGACCTTTTGCCCCCTGTGCAACACGGCCCTGGCATTCCACCGTCGATTCGACGACAGCGTCCTCGACTTCGGGACGACGGGTCGGCTGAGAAACTCCGACCTCGTGATGTACGACCGGCAGACCGAGACCTGGTGGCAGCAGGCAACAGGCGAGGGAATCGTCGGGGAACATGCGGGTCGGCAACTCAAGTTCCTGAGCGCGCCACAACTCAGCTGGAAGACCTTCAAGAACGAGTTTCCCGATGGCCAGGTGCTCTCCCGGGACACGGGGTTTCAGCGCGAATACGGTCAAAACCCCTACGTGGGCTACGATCGTCAGCGGTCGCCGTTTTCACATTTCTTCAAGCGCAAGGTTGACGGCAGGCTCCCCGCCATGGAACGAGTAGTCGCCGTCGAGCTGAACGGAGAGGGAGTGGCGTTCCCTTTCAGCTCGCTCAAGGACATGCTGGTGGCAAACGAAGAGGTCGGCAACGTTCCCGTGACAGTGTTCTGGTTGGAAGGCACATCCAGCGCTCTGGACGTCGGGCAGATCTCCCGGGGCCGCGACGTCGGCTCAACCGGCGTTTTTGACCGGCGGCTCGACGGGCGTACCCTGAGCTTCGAGGCCGCCGAGGGAGGGTTGTTCAGGGATCGTGAGACCAAATCCAAGTGGGACATTCTTGGTCGAGCCGTGGACGGACCTCTTGCGGGGAAACAACTCGAGCCGGTCGTTCACGGCAACCACTTTTGGTTTGCATGGGGCGTATTCAAACCCGACACACGGATAGTGCAGTAGATCAGAGAGAAGGGATTAGGGATTAGGGGTTAGGGTGTAGGGGGTAGGGGCAGAAGGGGCAGAAGGCGAAGAACGGGCAGTAGGGCTTGGGGCTTCGGGCTTCGGTATTAGGAAGTCGAAAAGCCAAAGCTGGCCGCCGGCCGCCGACAGCATTAAGCAGTAGCTCTAATGCCCGCCGTGCTCATGGCCGCCGTCCGCACTCATGCCCATCTCGCGATTGAGTTCGCCCATCACTACCGCACGGATCGACTGAATCTGCTGTTCACCTGCAAATCCGATCCAGCGTTCGACCACTCTTCCTTCCCGGTCTAATAACACCGTGAATGGCAAACCGATGTAGTGATACGTCGCTCTGAGCCTCCCACGACCAAGCACCGACGGAAACTCGAAGCCGTATTCGGTCAGAAAATCTGCGGCGCTTTCGGGATCCACGTCTTCATTCATTGTCACGAAGATGAAATCGTCATCCTCGATGCTCTTCTGGAGCGAGTCGAGGACAGGCATCTCCGTGCGGCACGGCGCGCACCAGCTCGCCCAGAAATTGATGAGGGCAACTTTGCCGCGAAGATCGTGGAGCGACATCCGACCCCCGCCCAGCAACTCCAGATCGAAGGCATGGAACGTTGGCCGCTCGGCTGCCGGCACGCCTGTTAGGAGCCGGAACTCGTCCAGCAGATAGATCCGCCCTTCCGCATCTGCTGCAAGAGTGGGAAGGGGCACCGGGAGCTCTGCCGTTCGTACGAGGTGTCCCGTCACGGCGTCGAGGACGTCGAGGCGTCCTTCCGACGTGGTGAATCCTGGTACGCTCAGCACGTACAGCTGCCCGTCCGGCCCCACGGTGACGCCCAGGTTGACCGGAGCGTAATTGATCATCGGCTCGCCATCGTTGACTTCGAACTGTGGCTCGGCTGTGCTTTGCGGCAGTCCCCGGTGGGTAACCCATAACGTGTCACCGGACATCGAGAGTGCAACCACCTCGTCCCGGATGAACGGCACGTAGTAGATGACCGAGTCGGTAACCGCGATGCGACCGGAACTTGCGAGATGGGACAGGAGAAAGTCCCGCGGAATTACACCTGATCCGAGAGTGGCTTCCGCATTACCCTCGTGGTCCAGCCGGACCAGCAGGGGCGTCGAGCCGAACTCCGGACGGAAGGCGAGGTGCTCGTGGGAGCGGACGAGCCAGGCGCGGCCCTCGGTGTCACTTGCGACTACGGAGTAGTCAAAGGCTCCAGGTACAGTGACATCTACGCCGCCGTCTTGCCGAACGAGCAGGACCTCGCCGTCTCCGGTTACGAGCCACAGCGCGTCCTCCGGAGCGGCGGCGACGCTTGTTATCTGGCGCCCCTCTACATCCACTGGCACACGATGAACCCGCATTCGAGAGTCCACTCTAAGGACCCCACCCGCCACGTCCAGCGTGACCACATCTCCCTGCGGCCGCGGGTTGGCTGGGCGCCCTTCGAAAAACAGCAGTCTGGCTGGCAGAGCGGGAGAATTGGAGTCGACGACCGCGATTTCGGGAGCCGCGGTGTGCGTGACGTGACGGACGTTCACGACCGTAGACTCCACCGGCGCGGTGGCTCCAGGATTCGCTACGGCTATGGGTCCTCGATCGGGTTCCGTCGCCCGTGATCCGGCGACGATCAACACCCCGGCACCAGCCAGCGCGACCAAAGCGACCCACAGCGCGGGTCGGGGGAGCCCCCGACCCGCGTTGGCGCTGTTCGGATTCACTAGCTTCTACTGATGGAGGCGATTTCGATGGCGTTCGCGCCGCCGGCCTCGAAGACGGTGCCCCTGATGGTCACCTGCTGCTCGGCAAACTCCTTGAGCTGTGCATTCTGATCGTCACCGGGCATACCGGCGCTGACCGGCATGTACAGCTTGCCGTCGTTACCCAAAATGGCCAAAGGAATACCGCGATCCGCGCAGACCTGGGCGCACATCCGATGATCCGCACCCGTCAGCCCATGGCGGAACTTGCACGATAGGTCGACGACTGTTCCCTCGACCGTCGCCTCTTTGCCTTCCGGCGCGTTGCCCATCATCTGCGCCGACGCGGCATTGGGTAGGACGACTCCGAGGACCAGAATCGTTCCAACACTCGCCGCCATACGTTTCAGCATGCTTCGCCTCCTTGTGGTGTAATGAGGATGTTGCACAGTCAAGAACGACCGCCCGC
>JBDHDY010000467.1:0-3075 GCA_039591275.1 Gemmatimonadota bacterium
ATCGGCGGTGAACGTGAGCTCCTCCCCATTCAGGCGCCGGTCGAAGGCCATTGCGGTTTTCGACGGATGATACGTGACGAGCAGCGGAGTACTTCCGACGACGTCGTTCACGGCGAAGCCGTCGGTTGCCAAAACCCCGAACGGATAGGCCTTAGCTGAAGTGCCGTCAGAGAACCCCAAGACCAACTCCTTGGGTGGCCTGAGATTGCTGTAAGTTGTTCCCGGAGCGAGGAAGCTTACGAACCCGTTGTCTGGCTCCGCGTAGTCACCGTAGGGGTAGATGCCGTACGGCCGGTCGAAGAAGCCGGTGCTCTCTGTCATGACAGTGGTGTTGGGGTGCATGGATTGCCAGGTGAGCCAGTTGGTCTCGACGATAGGAATCCGCGTCAACTCCTTGCCTCGGTCGACCCCGCACGTGCCTCCCAGCGCCATTTGGTTCCACAGCGTCTCGGTCTCCCGATCAAACATCGTCAGATTGGTGCGCCACAGCAGTCCGGAAACGCCGAACTCCCTGGCGGCGCCACCGTCCACCCGCGGGTCGAACGCGATCCCGGATCCCGTCAGCGGACAGTAGGTCACCAACACGGACTGGCCGCCCAGGGTGTCGTTCACGATTTCGTGCCACCACAGGACGTCAAACGGATACGCCCGGGCCTTTCCGTTCACCACGATGCCCAGTACCCGTGTGCCATCGGAGAAGACGTTCGGCTGCGATGCGGGGGCTACGGAGGGGTTCGTCAGGGCTGGGATGCCGTCGCGCCCCACTCCACCCGAGAAGATCTCATCGTTGGGGACGACACACTGGAGGTTAGCGCCCACCGATTGCGTGGGAGACGACGCTGTTGAGTCGCCGCCGCACGCCCCGGTCACAGCGACAGCCATCGCCGCGAGAAACCTATGTGCTCGTTTCATACTCACTGTAACGTCACAACTTCGGGAATGGTTCCGATGAAATCCCTCGAATTCATGTGAGCCCGCCTGCTAACAGGGGCCTGGTCGAGGCAGTGAACCGTGCAGATCGAGAACGGGTCCTACAGCCCAAAATCCCCGCAACGATGGAGTGACGGTGAGTTGGGTTAAGAAAAGAGGTCCGTGTTGGGATAGTAAACCGACCAAGCGAACCAGAACACCACGTAGGCGTCGACCAGCTGCCTGAGCCGCTCGCCAGCAAGAGGGCCACTGATTGCTTCGCCCGTAATGTTCCAGACGCTGCCCGTTTCTTCGTCCTGCAGCGTAAGGGCGACTGGATCAGCGACGGCAAACGTGAGCTCCTGGCCGTTCACGCGCCGGTCGAATGCCATGGCGGTCTGTTCCGAGGCCAGGTACGTCACGAGCACGGGTAGATCTCCCACCGTGTCGTTATTGGCGATGCCCGTCTCATCGAGCACACCGAAGGGATAAGCCTTTGACGACCCAGAATGCTGAACGCCCAAAACCAACTCCTTGGGCGGCCTGTCGGTGCTGATCGTGGTACCGCGGGGCAAGAAGTCGATGAGGAAGTTGTCTGGTTCGGCGTAGTTGCCGTAGGGATAGACTCCGTAGGGACGGTCGGCGAAACCTGTATTTTCCGTCATCACGGTGGTGTTGGGGTGTAGTGATTTCCAGTGTCCCCAGGTGGTCTCGATGACGGCGTGGCGCGTTAAATCTCTTCCTCGATCAGCGCCGCACGTGCCCTGCAAGAACATCTGGTTCCACAGGGTCTCGGTCTCCCGGTCGAACATTGTGAGGTTGCTCCGCCACAGCAAGCCGGAAACGCCGAAGTTCCTGGCTTGCCCTCCTTCGACGCGCGCGTCGAAAGCGATACCGGACCCGGTGAGAGGGCAGTAGGTCACCAGGGCGGCCTCACCACCCAACGTGTCGTTCACGACCTCATGCCACCACAAGACAGTGAACGGATAGGCTCGGGGCTCGCCGTTCACCACCAACCCGAGCACCCTGTCGCTCTCAATCAGGAAAGAGGCATCCCCTGCAGGTACGACTTCGGGGAGCGTGAGTGCTGGGATGCCGTCGCGGCTTACCCCACCTGAGAAGATCTCGTCCGACGGGACAATGCAATCCAGCGGCCCCGGAAGGTCCTCGTCGGGACCCAAACCGCAGGCCACGACGAAAGCTGCGGCAGCCGCCGTCAGCAAGCTGTGGGATGATTTCATGGTTGCCTAGAGTAACAGAGGACGTCCTCGAATAGTTCCGACCGCTTCTCTATGGGTCGGGAACCGGTGAGGAGTCCCGTGCGTTGCTGCGGGTGACGGGCGCACCCAGCTTCGGGAACTCTCGAGGCGGGCGCCGCCGTTAACTCTCTGTCGACGTCCGTTTTATCGGCCCGCTTCAAGGGTAGGGCGCCGCCGCACGATCCCCGTGGAGAACGGCAGCAAGGCAATGGGACCGACTCGAGTGCCGCGCCAGCAAGAGGAAACGGATGCGTTTGAACGTGAGACGCTGGCCGCGCTCGACAGTGTCTATCGTTTCGCGCTCCAGCTCACGCAGGATCCCGCTGATTCGGACGACCTAGTACAGGACACTTTCCTACGGGCATATAAGCACCGCCATCAGTATCAGCTAGGAACGAACTGCACGGCCTGGCTATTTACTATCTGTCGCAACCTCTGGATGCAGAAGAGGCATCGAGAAGAGCGAATACTGCCGTGCGAAGGATCTCAGCTCGAGGAACTTGCGTCTGTGCATCGGGAGAACTTGGTGGGCAGTGACGTACGGCGCTTGCTGGAGGTGCCGGAGTTTGATTCCGTGTTACAGGGGGCCCTTGACACCCTCCCCGAGACCTACCGCACGCCTGTTGTGATCGTCGACGTCGAAGACCAAACGTACCGGGCGGCAGCAGAAATTCTGGGCGTCCCGATTGGCACAGTGCGTTCCCGCTTGTTTCGCGGGAGGCGCTTGCTGCAGGACGGACTGATGGCCTACGCCGAAGACGCTGGGCTAGTGTCGCGACCGACCGCGATTGAGGCGGGCGGTCGTTCTTGACTGTGCAACATCCTCATTACACCACAAGGAGGCGAAGCATGCTGAAACGTATGGCGGCGAGTGTTGGAACGATTCTGGTCCTCGGAGTCGTCCTAC
>JBDHDY010000468.1:0-4576 GCA_039591275.1 Gemmatimonadota bacterium
TGCGGTGGCTCGCTCCAACTTCGCCGGTGATCTGCGAGGCCGGCTGGTGCTCACCGGTGGCCTTGGGGGGATGGGGGGTGCCCAACCGTTGGCGGCAACCCTGAATGGCGCCGCCATCCTGGCCGTCGAGGTGGACTCCACGCGGATTCGCCGCCGCCTGGACACGCGCTACCTGGATGTGATGACCGATTCCCTCGACGAAGCATGGGGCAAAGCGGACGAAGCCCGCTCCCGGGGGGAGGCACTGTCGGTTGGGCTTTTGGGCAATTGCGCCGAGGTCCTTCCCGCGATGGTCAAGCGGGGGTGGGTCCCCGACATCGTGACCGATCAAACCTCTGCCCACGATCCGTTGAACGGCTACGTCCCGGAGGGGCTCTCCCTCGAGGCAGCGGAGGCGCTCCGCGGCTCCGATCCGTCTGAATATCTCCGCCGATCTCGCGAATCGATTGCAACCCATGTTAGGGCCATGCTCGCGATGCGTGCCAAGGGAGCTGTGGCGTTCGACTACGGGAACAACATCCGCACCGAGGCGCACGACGCGGGCGTTAAGGATGCATTCGACATTCCAGGTTTTGTACCGGAGTACATCAGGCCGCTCTTTTGTCAGGGCAAGGGGCCGTTTCGTTGGGTGGCCCTTTCAGGGGATCCGGCCGATCTGCGCCGCACCGACGAGGTGGTTCTGGAGCTCTTTCCCGACGATGAATTGCTGGTGCGGTGGATCCGCCTGGCCGGTGAGCGCGTAGCCTTTCAAGGGCTTCCGGCGCGGATCTGCTGGTTGGGTCAGGGTGATCGGGCCAAGTTCGGTCTCGCCCTGAACGATCTCGTTGCCAGCGGTGCGATAAGCGCGCCCATCGTAATTGGGCGGGATCATCTCGACACGGGATCGGTGGCCTCTCCGTTTCGCGAGACAGAAGGCATGCGAGACGGGTCGGATGCCATCGCGGATTGGCCTGTACTGAACGCACTGCTCAATACTGCATCTGGAGCTTCTTGGGTTTCCTTCCATCACGGTGGTGGGGTCGGAATTGGGAACGCGCTGCACGCGGGACAAGTCATCGTGGCGGATGGTTCCCCCGCCGCGGCTGAGCGGCTCAAACGGGTGTTGACGAACGATCCCGGCATCGGTGTGGTGCGACACGCCGATGCCGGGTATCCCGAGGCGATCGAGACAGCCCGAGAACACGGTCTCGAGATTCCGATGACGGAGGTGGAAGGCTGACCACTCTTCTGTTGGGGTCATCGCAGATCGTGACGTGCCGTGGACCGGCCCGGGCTCGCCGGGGGGCGGAGATGGCCGATCTCGAAGTACTCAGCGGCGCAGCGGTGGCAATTGGGGACGACGGAACGATTGCGGCGCTGGGGCCTGAAAAGGAAATCAGAAGCGCATATCCCCAGGCGGACGTCGAGGAAGTCGACGGCGTTCTGTTTCCAGGATTCGTTGATGCCCACACGCATGCGGTCTTCGGCGCCGCTCGCCTGGAGGACCACGAGCGGCGCGCGAGGGGTATCGGCTACAAAGAGATCGCTGCTGCGGGCGGAGGCATTCTCCAGTCAGTGCGGGACGTGCGCGAGCGGAGTGCTGAGGAGTTGACGGAGCTAACTCAGGCTAGGCTGCAGTACCTCTTGGCTCTGGGGACAACGACCGTCGAGGTCAAATCGGGCTACGGCCTGTCTTTGGAGGCTGAGCTCAAACAACTGGAGGTCATCCGCTCAGTCGCGAGTGGAGGGCCGAACCTGGTTCCCACCTTCCTGGGGGCGCATGAGGTACCGCCAGAACACCGCGACCGCCCCGACCGATATGTCGAGATCGTGACGCAGGAAATGCTGCCGGTGGTGAGGGACAGGAAGCTGGCGCGGTTTTGCGACGTGTTCTGCGAGCCAGGTGTATTCACGCCCGAACAATCCCGTCGCGTTTTGACCGCTGCCAAGGCGCACGGCCTGGGTCTCAAGATCCATGCAGACGAGCTGGACGGTTCGGGCGGAGCGGAGCTGGCGGCGGAACTTGGAGCGGCAAGCGCCGATCATCTGGCTGCGATCTCCGATGCAGGAATCGATGCCATTGCGCGAAGCGACACGGTGGCGGTGCTGTTGCCCGGCACGATGCTCTTTCTGGGTCGCAGCTGCCAGGCGCCGGGCCGGCGACTCATCGATGCAGGGGCGGCTGTGGCGCTGGCATCCGACTTCAACCCCGGGAGTTCCCCTGGGATGAGCCTTCCACTCATGGCTATGCTGGGTGTTTCCCAACTCGGACTGTTACCCGCTGAGGCTGTGATTGGCATCACAGTTAATGCTGCTGCGGCCATCGGTGAAGTGGACCGTACCGGGCAGATCAATACTGGCTTCCGTGCCGATCTCGTTGCGGCATCCGTCCGGGATTGGCGTGAAATCCCCTATTGGTACGGGGGAAATCTCGTCTCACAGGTGTGGGTGAACGGCGCGGCTTGTCACCCACGACTGGGCTCCGTAAATTCTTTGTCTCTGCGGAGTTCCGCGATTTGAGCAACCTGAGATATTCGTCGAGGTAAGCCCTGAACATCGACAGGCTCAAGGAAAAGGCCCGTAAGTTCGAGGTCAAGGACCAGCCTGCAAAGGCGGTCGCGGCGTTGCTCGAGATCATCAACGGTCTGGAGGGTACGCCCCAGATTGATGAAGAGCTTGCTCTCTACAACAAAGCCGGTGACCTCTATCTGAAACTCGGCGATGTCAACGCTGCGGTAGAGATGTACGAGCGTGCGGCCCACCGGTACTCAGAATCCGGATTCGCAAACAACGCGATAGCGCTGTGCAACAAGGTCCTGCGAAACGCGCCGGGGCGAACGCACGTCTACCTCATGCTGGCACAGTTGTTAGCGCACCGGGGCTTTGTGGCCCAGGCCAAACAGAACTTCGTCGAATACGCCGAGCGCATGTCCAGGGCGGGGAAGATGAATGAGGCGTTCACGGCGCTCAAGAAGTTTGCGGACATGTCGCCGGACAACGAAGAGATCCGGCTCATGTTGGCGGAACAGCTCAAGGCAGCCGCTCGCGACGACGAAGCCAAGGAGCAATTAGCCAAGCTATATTCGCGGACTGCACGGGCCGGGCGAGCAAGGGGGCAGGCGGCAAGCAAAAGGGCAAAACGACCG
This sequence comes from Gemmatimonadota bacterium, assembly GCA_039591275.1. Lineage (GTDB taxonomy): Bacteria > Gemmatimonadota > Gemmatimonadetes > Gemmatimonadales > GWC2-71-9 > JBDHDY01. The sequence continues at coordinate 3,126 of JBDHDY010000468.1, forward strand.
AACTGGTCTTCATCGACTTGGACGACAAGCCGGTAGCACCCTCCGAAGCTCCTGCAGCTCAGGCCGTAGAAGAGCCGCCAGTCGCACAACCGCCAGTTGAACAACCAATAGCTCCGGAAGCTGAATCCGAGCCGGAAGTGGAAGCGCTCGAGATCCAGACGACGGGGATTGGGGATGACGCCGTCACTGAAGATGTGGAAGAAGAGGAGGAGGCGGCGGATTTCAAGCTGGAGATCGAGCATACGGCTCAGGGTAGTGATGAGGATGTGCCGATGATGGAGGGACTGGCTTCGGACGCGAGCACACTCGATATCGAAACGGAGGAACAGCCGACCGACGTCGACCTTGGAGGGCTGACGCTGGAGCCGACAGCGACGTTTGATGCGGACGAACCCGCCAGCGACGTGGAGCTGGCCCCGAGCGACGGGATCTCCGACTTTGAGCTTCCCGAGGAACCTGTCTCTGCTGACGATATTCCCGGCTTGGAGGTCCCCGAGGAACCCGTCTCTGCTGACGATATTCCCGGCTTGGAGGTCCCCGAGGAACCCGTCTCTGCTGACGATGTTCCCGGCTTGGAGGTCCCCGAGGAACCCGTCTCTGCTGACGACCTTCCCGGTTTGGAGATTCCCGAAGAGCCCGTCTCAGCCGAGGATATCAGTTGGGAGATTCCGGAAGAACCGCTCTCAAGTGATGAACTCCCGGGTTTGGAGATTTCCGAAGAAGCTACTGCGAGCGATGACGTCCCCAGTATTGAGCTTCCCGAAGAACCGGTCCTGAGCGATGAGATCGACATCGAGATCTCCGATGAACCGATTACCATAGAGGTCCCCGAGGACGAACTGCCGGTGCTCGAGGTTTCAACGGACTCTCTCGAAATCGAAGTAGACTCCGACGCAGCGGCGCCCAGCGCGGAGCTCACAGATCTAGAAGTCCCGGATCTCGATCTTCATGGCTTTGACGACGTGGCTCCGGAAGGCGACGTGGAGTTTATCACACAAGACGAGACCTCAGACGGCGAGGAAGAGACACCGGGTCCGGAGATCGACCTCGGCGAGTCAGAACCGCTAAGGATCATTACCGCCGAGCCGGAAATAGGCCCCGGGCTGGAGGAGCTGGAGGAGCTGGCTCTAGAGGACCCCAACGATCCTGCCCGTCGACGCACGTACGCCGAGGCGCTCGTCGAATCGGGAGAGCGCGAGCGGGGGTTGGAAGAGCTCGACATGGCGCTGTCGGGGTTCGAGGATCTGGACGACTGGCCGCACGCCCATGCAGTGGCGACGGAGATCCTGCGACTCGATCCGAACAGCGTCAACCATCACCAGAAGCGTGTTGAGTATGCTGTACGCATGGGGGAGAGATCCCAGATGGTCGAAGCGTATCTCGAGTTGGCGCACGCGCTATTCCGCTCAGGTGGGCTCGACCGCGCACGGATTGTCTACGAGCGAGTGCTC
>JBDHDY010000469.1:0-3365 GCA_039591275.1 Gemmatimonadota bacterium
GGGAGTCCGGTGAGACTTCCCGAGACCCGGAAAGGAACCTCTGGGCACACGGGTCCGGGCGGCAGTGCTTTCAGCTCGAGGCCGAAGAAATCAAGCGCAACGCGGTGGGACGAAATCGGGAGCCAGGAGCGGTAAGAGGTCCTCCTGACCCGGCTGCTCGAAGACCTCGTTGAAGACTCGACCGGAGGTGAATAGACAATGGCAACTTTGACACACATTGGAGTACTCTTCTCCGCAAAACTGCAGGCTATTCTGATGGCATTTGTGGGTTTAGTTGCCGGAATATTGTATTCATTTGGCGGAGCTATTTATGATGTACTCACCACTCGTTCAGTAAACTTAGGTACAGCACTCGCATTTTTAGCACTCATAGGTATGCCAATCATCTTTGCAACTTTTGGGTTCATTGCAGGGGCTATTGGCTACAATGTTTTTGCAAGATGGTTTGGTGGAATAGCGATAGACATGGATTTTACGCAGTAGGTGTAACGGCCACCGGGATTTGATTTGAACCCGCGACCCTCTGACGCAAGCGTCTGAGGGCAGCGAAGGCGCGCGCATCGAGAAGTACGTGCCCAGGTAAGCCTCCAGTGCGGCCCGTATTCTTCTCCTCGTCGGCATCCTTGCGCAAATCTAAGATGGTTCTCGCAATTCGGTGGCATCGTAGAACGAGTGAATTTCTGTGATCTGCCCACCTTCCACGACTATCCAATCACATACTTGAATCAGCCCCTTTGGCGTTTGCATTTCAAAATGAATGGCTGCCTCGTTCGACCTCGCTACGGTGCGCAGTATCCTGAGCTCGGTGACATTCCGCGCCGCCAGTGGTTTCACCCAATCGAGATATTTCTGGCGCCCCTCAACGCGTCCAAATGGGCTCGTATGCGTGAAGTTTTCAGCGAGTGGGATTAAGTCGGGAGCGCCTTCGTTCCAGCGCTCTATCCAGACTCTTGCCAAAGTTTCAGCACTATCCGGGTCATTCATAGGGTTTCTCCTATGGTGTTAGCCGTCACATTGGCGACCTGTCCTACCTGCGCAGGCACCTGGTTCGCAGCACCGCCGAGGCGTATCTTGGGCCTGGCTGTGCTGGCGGACAGTTTCCCGCCCTGCGCGATACCCTGGCGAGGGGTTCGATAATGTAGATGGGTATCGCATCACAGTCACTAGTCAGACGGCGCGAATCGTGCTTCGACTCCTGGAAAGTCGCAACAATGCCGGCTCCCGTGCAAACACACTCGACGCATAGGCTATTCGACCGTGAGTGAGTCCGTCATTACCGTAGCGGAGCTGACACGCCGCTTCGGTGACAAGGCAGCCTTGGACTCGGTGAGCCTGTCGGTTTCACGCGGAGCAGTCTATGGCCTCGTCGGCGAAAACGGAGCGGGCAAGACGACGCTCATCAGGCACATTCTGGGCCTGCTGCAGGCGCAAAGCGGCTCGGTGCGTGTGTTCGGACTCGACCCCGTCGCCGATCCCGTCGGCGTCCTGTCGCGGATAGGCTACCTCTCCGAAGAGCGCGACCTTCCCGGCTGGATGCGCGTGGACGAGCTCATACGCTACTCACGCGCGTTCTATCCCGGGTGGGATGACCCGTACGCCGCGGAGTTGCGCCAGGCATTTGCGCTCGATACGTCGGCGACAATCAAAAACCTCTCCAAGGGCGAGAAGGCGCGGGTAGGGTTGCTCATCGCGCTGGCCTACCGGCCCGAGTTGCTGCTGCTAGATGAACCATCGACTGGCCTGGATCCCTTGGTCCGCCGCGACATCCTGGACGCCATCATCCGCACCATCGCTGATGAAGGTCGCACGGTGCTCTTCTCGTCGCACCTGCTGGATGAAGTGGAAAAGGTAGCGGACCACGTCACGATGATCAGCCAGGGCAGGGTCGTTCTGAGCGCGCCGCTGGCCGATATCAGGGAGTCGCACCGCGTTGGAGACAACGTTCCGTCCCTCGACGAGATCTTCGTCGCCCACGCCGGGATCTCCCCAGCGGCATCCCCGGACGTGTGAATCATGCGCTCGCCCGCTGCCGCCATCGCATGGGAGTTCTGGCAACGACATCGCTGGGGATTCGCTGCACTGGCCGGCTACCTGCTCATCCTCGCGACGATGAAGCCCGTCGTTCTCGCGCGGGGACAGGCCGTCACCTTCGATTCACAAAGCTTCGCGTTCTTCGTCTTCGTACCGCTTTGTTCGATGCTCACGTATCTCCTGGCGGTGTTCACGTACGGTCTCTCCGGCGACTTGGCCGCGCGTCAATCGATGTATCCTCCCCGCATCTTCACGATGCCGGCATCCACCGCCGCGCTTGCGGGATGGCCGATGCTGTATGGCGCGCTCACCATGGCGATCTTCTGGCTGGCGATTCGGCTGTTAGCGGTGTGGCCGTCGGGATTCGCCGCCCCATGGGTGTGGCCGGCGCTCTTGGCCGCGGTGATGCTCTGCTGGACGCAGGCACTGACGTGGATGCCCTACGGTCTTCCGGGACTGCGGATCGTCGTCACCGTGCTGTGGCTCTCCGTTATCGACACAATCGTTCTCCTCGCACTGCATTTCGAAGCCCGAGAGATGGTCATGCTTGCCATCCTGGCGCCCCAGGTTCTGCTCGGATACCTCGCCGCCCGGTTCGCAATCGCCCGTGCTCGCCGAGGCGTCGTTCCCGATTGGCGCGGAGCGTTCGACTGGTTAGGACGAATCGCGAACGTCATGACCGGCGGGCGCCGGCGCCACCCTTTCGCTTCGCCCGCGCGCGCCCAAGTGTGGTTCGAGTGGCGGCGACACGGCTGGTCACTCCCTGCGCTGGTCGGCATCCTTCTGCCGTTCGAGCTGGCCCTGCTGTTCGCTGCGGGCGACGCGCCTGTACTCGTCTTTGTCATTCTGCTCGGCGTGCTGCTCACGCCACCGTTCATGGCCGCCATCGTCGCGGCGACAGTCCGCAAGACGAGTGCCGATGTGAGTGATTCGTATGGCGTGACGCCGTTTCTCGCGACGCGCCCGTTGACCAGTCCCGCGCTCATCGCCGCCAAGCTGAAGATGGCGCTATGGAGCACGTTTGCCGCATGGCTGCTGGTTTTCATTGCGATCCCGACCGCGCTCGCCCTGTCCGACACCTGGCCGATGGTGATGGACAAAGGACGTGAGGCGATCGAATTCATGGGAACGCCGCGTGCGATCGTGCTGCTGCTGGTGATCATCCTGGGATTCATGGCATCGACGTGGAAGCAGCTCGTGCAGACGCTGTACATCGGCCTCACTGGCCGCGCCTGGATCGCGAAGTCGAACGTGTTTCTGACAATCGTGTTCTTGTCCGCGCTCGGGCCGGTCGCCGACTGGATCATCGGCAGCAGCCGCGTGCGGGCCGTGCT
>JBDHDY010000470.1:0-4856 GCA_039591275.1 Gemmatimonadota bacterium
GCTGGTGTAGCGATAGGTTTGCTGAGCGGCCGTCCACGATGCGGCGGCCAATGCCTTGCGGGCCTCCTCCCACACGGCTGCCGTGCTGATGCCTTCCTGTGGCCGAGTCCGACATTGCTGTTCCGCGGCTACCTCAATGGTCTCGAGCCTAACGGCAAGCGCGGTGACACTGAGTGTGCGCTCTACTGTCTCTTGTCGGCCGAGTGTGAAGAAGGGTGAGAAGGTTGGGGTGTATCCAATCCGCTCGGACCTCAGTCGGTATCTCCCGGCGCGCGGAGCCTCGAGTGTGAATCGCCCGGCTTGCGAGCTCAAGCCACGCGCGACTTCGTTGCCCTCTTCATCCAGCAAGACGATGAAACCCGTTCCCACAGGAGCGCCGGTAGCTGAGTCCGCCACGACGCCGCTAACTCGCTGGGCGGAGAGTGGCTGTGTGACAATGAGGCCGGCAAGAACGGCGAGGAGGGGGATTAGACGACGCATGTTTAGCTCCGACATCAATATAGCAGACGGGCAGGCGTGGAGTGGGTTGTGCCGCCCACCGCGAGATCACACCCTACTACCCGTCAACCCGCCCAGGGGTTGCGGGGAAGCGCGAGGCCACGCCAGGCGGTGGGGCTGGGTGGAGCGCCTACTCCCGACACCCTAAACCCCAACCCCTGGCGGGGTGGGGCAGGGCGGGGCTAGATCGCGTCGCTCACACTGGCCAGATGGAAGTCCCGCACCTTCAAAGCGGGCACGACGATGGGCCTGCCTACCGAGCTGTTTTCTCCAGCCGCAACGCGCACTGGCCGGCCGATCATCTCGATGTTTTGCAGCATGTCCGCCAGCGACTGGTTGAAACGGAAATTGGTCACGGGTCGGCTAATGCGCCCGTTCTCGATGAGGAAGGTGCCGTCACGTGTTAGCCCAGTAAATGAGATGATCCTGGGGTTGAGCCCGCGGATGTACCAGAACCGTGTGATGAGCACACCGCGGCGAGTGGAAGCGATCATCTCTGCGAGCGAATCGTTGCCGCCCGACATGGCGAGGTTGGCTGGGCTGGGCTTCGGTGCAACGTCCTGTCGATCTCCCCAAAAACGGGAGTACGCCAAGTTTTGCAGCACGCCGTCCCGTACCCACATGATACGTTGCCTGGGGAGCCCTTCGTCGCTGAAGGGGGCAGCTTCGGCATCCCTGGCGACAGGGTCGCTCGCCATAGTCACCCTGCGGTCGAAGAGTCGCTCGCCGATGCGGTTCCCGCCGCCTTGCCTGGAATAATACGATCGCCCTTCGTCTGCCGGGCGTGCGTTGAACGAGTTGAGCATTCTGAGCATCAACATGCCTACTGCCGTCGGCTCGAGGATCGTGGTGTAGCGGCCCGGCTCGAGGCGATCTCGTTCCAATCCGCCGCCTCGTCTCCTGCCCAGCCGGACGACGAGCCGTCGGGCATGCGTACGGTGAGGGTCGACGCCACGCCGGTGGCTGGGTGGTGTGCGAACAATCCGTTTGATGTGGCCAACGTCTGGGAACCGGCCCGCACGTCGATGTACCCGGCTGCCACTGCTCCTGAGCCGCTTGCTTCCCGGATGGCATGTGCCGTCGCCTCGGCAAAGGCGTCTGGCGCCATCCCGCCCGTCGAATCGTAGTATCCGGAGACAGAGGTGTACTGCTGCTGGGCCAACTCCCCCATGTACTCGGGGTTTTCCGGAGCCAGTCGGGCGAGCTCCTCGGATCGCCGCACCGCCGCCGGCAGTTCGTCGTCGTCGAGTCGGTTCGAGGTAACCGACGCGACGCGCTTCCCGAACACACTCATGATCTCCACCGAGACATCGGTACTTCCGCCGGCCGTCGTTATCCGGTTGTCTGCCGATCGGGTGAAGCTCCGGCGCCCCGCTTGGATTGTGACCCGCGCCTGTTCCGCTTGAGAGAGGTTGAGGACCCGCTCGGAGACTGCGCGAGCGTCGGCGGCGGAGAGACCGTGACGGCCAGGCGATGCTTGTGACTTTGTCGTGTTCATCGTTGACCTCTCACGCGGTATTGATGATTGTGGTATCGCGGAACAGCGCAATCGGGCAGCCGTGTGAGACGGCATTTGCCTGAACCGGCTGACCCTTTGCGTCGCCGAAACTTGCGCCAAGGAAATACGTTTGCGGTCCGCCGAGCACAGCGAGGGAGTTCCAGAACTCAGGCGTTCTCATTACATAAGCGACGTCCCTAAGCATCCGCTCCTTCTTGCCGTTGCGAATCTCCCAAAACACTTGCCCGGCAAATTGTGCGTTGTACCGTTGCTGATCGATGGAATAAGAGCCGTCTCCCTCGATTAAGATGCCGTGGTCCGTTTGTGCAATGACCTCCTCTTCACTCAAGTCTTCTTCCCCCGGCATCAGGCTCACGTTGGGCATCCGCTGAAATGGGATGCTCGACCAGTTTTGCCCGAACGCGCAGCCCTGACTTCGGGTCATCCCGGTGTATGAGGAAATCCAAGCCGCCTGCTCGCGTGTCGTCTGATAATTGACGAAGATGCCGTTCTCGATGATTGGCCACGAGAACGCCGGCACCGCCTCGTCGTCCCAGCCACACGTGGAACACCCGCCTTCCTCTGTGCGGTTGCCCATGAACGTCATGAAATCCGGTCCGAGTCGGAAGTTATTCAACACTGTGCCGGGCGGTGCGAGAAATGACGTCCCCGCGTAGTTGGCCTCGTATCCGAGCGCCCGGTCGAGCTCTGTTGGGTGGGCGATGGATTCGTGGATCGTGAGCCAGAGGTTGGACGGGTGGAGCACGAGGTCCCACGTTCCGGGCTCGACGGGGGTCGCCGAAAGTTTCATGACAGCCTCTTCGCCCCAGCGCGCAGCGTTGCCCTCCAGGTCCAACCCGAGGACGTATTCCCAGCCGCGCGCGGCTGGCTGCGCAACCGCGCCCCTGGTCTGGAAATCGGATCGATCGGGGGCGACGGCGGTGATGTTCAGGCTCGGGTTGATGCGCATGAACGTCTGCTGGATGACCGAACCCTCGGTGGTAGCGAGGAGCCTGCTCTCCTTGACGGAGAAAACCAGGCTGGAGACGAACTGCACGCCATCCACGCTCAAGGCCTCGGCATTTGCCCGAAACAGGAGGTCGGCTTTTTCTTCCACCGGGACGTCGAATGGGTCAATGTCGTGAGGTGTGACCCATCGGCCGTCGGGATAAGCCTGGACGGGGGCGAGATCGGTTTGCTGTGGAGCGATTCGGTCGTTGGCGACAGCGACCTGCGTGGCTTCCCTTGCCGCCCGCACAACTGCCTCGCGGGTGACCTCTCGCGTTCCAGAAAAACCCCACGAACCACCGACAAGCGCTCGAACGCCGACTCCGTATGATTCGATGTCGTTGACGCCGGTAATCTGTTGCTCTCGGGTCGCCACGAATTCGAACCTGTGGCGCGAGATTCGCACGTCGGCGTAGCTGGCGCCGGCGCCACGGGCCTCGTCCAGGGCGAGAAGTGCGAGCTCCTTCTCAACCGGATCAGGGGCGGGTCCGCGGCGCGACGCGCAACTCAGTGCACTGCCGCTTGTCGCGATGGCGAGCGCGGCGCCGGCGGCGCCAGAGGTCTTGAGAAAATCGCGCCGGTCCATTTGACGCGGCTCGAACGGAGCCAACTGGTGGTTTGTAGGAGAAAGGGACGCACCGTAACGCAGCTTTCTCTTCCACTCGTGTTCGTCCATGGAGAGGCTCCTGGGATCTCGTCGTGGCTCAGTAGCCGGCGGGCTCGCTGGCCCCAGCCTGGGTCCTATGCGCAGGCTGTATCGAATCGCATGAGACTACGCGAAATCGCAAGGATTGGCAAACGCCACCTGGAAGGGGAACGAAACGAACGTATATATGTGCGCCCCGCCAACCTATTTGGCTATACTCGGAGAGTTGTTTTGGCTACCGCATGTTTCAAGCCGCATCAACTATTCGTGACGACGGGCTCACTGCATTGTGAGTCGCCACCAAGGTACGTGTCTGCAGTTGTCGACTGGTCAGTCGTTCAGCGCCGCAATCATCTCTTCTACGGAAGTGAATTTCACTCGCGGTCGGTTCTGGGCCTTGCCCCGCGCCGCTTCGAGTTCATCGAGGCGGTTCCAGGCGTCGTAGGAGACAAATTCCGGTTGCCGCTCGCGAACGAGTTTGTCGAGGGAAGCACGATCGGGATGTGCGGGCTTGAGCATGGTCCCGTGGCGCACGTCGTCGACCATACGGTCGACGGTCTTCCCCGCGTCAGGTTTGTTCGTGCCGATCACGCCGGTCGGACCTCGGTGCCGATCACGCCGGTCGGACCTCGTTTGATCCACCCGCTCACATAGACACCCGTCAGAAAACCCTCGCCGTCCTTTTGCCGCACCCGACCGCTTTCGTTGGGAATGATTCCACTCCCATCATCGAACGGGAGGCCGGGCAGGGCGACCCCTCGGTAGCCAACGGACCGGAACACCATGTCGACCGGTAACTCCTCGAATTGACCGGTGGCCTTGGGTCGCAATGATCCGTCATCCGACTCATACAGGGCGTTCTTGACGAGTCGCATCTTTGCCACTTCGCCCTTGTTGTTTCCGGCCAGCTCGACGGGTGAAACGAGAAAGCGAATCGTCAATCGGCGGGGTTTGCCGGTGGTGGGCTTGTCGGCAAACGTTTGCAGAATCTCGAGCTTCTTGGTGGTGGCTCGGTCGTCTGATGCCTCGAGCCGTGCGCGGCTCATGGGATCGAGCGCGACTTCCCGAGGAATTACCGCGATGTCGGCGCCGGGCATCGCCCCGAGCTCCCGCACCTCTGGGTTGGTGAACGCTGCCTGCGCGGGTCCGCGTCGACCCAGCATGTAGACTTCCCTGACTCTGCTCTCTCGCAAAGCCGCCAACGCG
>JBDHDY010000471.1:0-3053 GCA_039591275.1 Gemmatimonadota bacterium
CATTTGCGATTTGAGGATGATTTTGTAGTAGGCGGTGTCGCGCAGAGGAAAAATCGGGGGTGTAATCATGCAGCTAACTGAGTTTGAGATGGCTATTTGACCGCTGTCTCAAATCCAAGATTCTTTGCCCAGGGCGATCTCGACGGCGCTATCCAATTTTATCAGTCTACCCTCTGCCATCGCCCTATCCCGTTCCTCTTTCCCCATCACCTCGGCCAACTGTTCCATTGCGCGGGCCAGCTCAGAGATCTCTTGCGGGTCCTGGCTGAGGGCGTCCAGTCGCCGGCGCGCCTCGCCGGCCGCGCCCAGCAGCCTGGCCGCATGTACATGCTGACCGCGTTCAATGGCGATGTAGGCGAAACACTCTATCTGGTGCGCCACGGCCGACTTGTGGCCAAGCTCTTGCCAGCCGACGATAGATTGGTTGTAGAAGGCTTTTGCTTCATCGAAGTGCTCCTCCCGCCGCAGGAGATGAGCCATGGCGCCCTGGCCAATCACCGTGCCGCGGCGATGTTTCAATGCCTGGTACTTCTCAAGGGCGTTCGAAATAAAACGCTTCTCCTCCTCGAAATCTTCGAGCAACCTGGCGAGCCCAAATTGGACGCTGATGAAGATGGTGGCGTCATGCCGCACCTTTCCCGTATGGGACAGCTCGACCGCTTCTCGAAATAGGGGCTTCGCCAGCTCAGAACTGCCTTGCACGTCGAGGGCGAAGGCGTATACCAGCAGTAAATTGAAGAGTTCGAAGTGGTGTTGATTCCGGCGACAGATATCAATAACCGATTCCATTTCCTGCCGCTCCTCGACCGACAAAGTGAATGGGCGCATCATTTGCTTCCCAGCGATGGCGATGGCCGCGACCCGGGGCTCGTCCAATCTCCATGCTAGCAGAGTGGCTTCCTCGAGCATTGCGTGAACCTTTGCCTGGCCTCCCTGGATACCAGTGACAATCCCCAGACCAATGAGCGCTTTAAGATAATCCACCGGCCGGAAAGGGCTGCCCTCATGCTCCATCGAGACGCGCGCCTTTTCGATGGCGGGTTCCAGCCAGGAGCGCGCTTCCCGAGGGGTCAGCGAATGCACCTCGTTGTAGAAGATGTTTGCCGCGATCCGCAGTGCCAGTTCCGGGCGCTCTTCCAACGTCCAGTTCAAGACTGCGCGAAGGTTATCTAAATCAGCGACGATGCGCCGCACCCAGGTACGTGTGAGAGACCAGACCAGGTGTGGCCCGGCCTCCTCGGCGAAGGCGACGAAATAATCGGCGTGGCGGTCGCGCAGCATCTCTCCTTCACCTGACTCGATCAACCGGTCCCGGCCGTACTGGTGGATGCTCTCTAACATACCGAAGCGGGATGCCATGCCGGAGCGCGCTTCCCCAGCCGGGGGATGGCTGACAGTCACCAGCGACTTGTTCACCAACTGCTCCAGACGGTCGAAGACCTCGAATTCGTCGAGTTGGTCGTCAACCGCCACCGCCTGGGCCGCCTCCAGGGTCCAGCCACCGGAGAAGATGGAGAGCCGGCGAAGTAGCAGTTGCTCTTTCTCGTCCAGGAGCTTCCAGCTCCAATCGATCAGGGCCTGCAGTGTCTGTTGGTGGGGCAACGCGGTGCGCCGGCCGCCGGTAAGCAGGCGAAAGCGATCGTGTAATCGCTCGGCAATCTGATCAACGCTCAACAAGCGCAGGCGGGCGGTGGCCAGTTCCAGCGCCAATGGAATTCCGTCCAGGCGGCGCACGATGTCGGCGACGGCGGTCGCATTCTCGGGATGAAGCTCAAAGTCGGGACGGACTTCCTGCGCCCTGGCCAGGAAGAGCTTGCATCCCTCTGAGTCCTGTATCTCCTCCAGGTCCATCTCGTCACTGCCGGAGGGCAAAGAGAGGGAAGGAATTTGGAGCGTCACTTCACCGGGAATGAAAAGCGCTTCTCGGCCGGTGACCATGATCTTCAGTTTCGTACAGTGGGTGAGCAGGTGTTGCGCCAGCTCAGCGCTCTGGCGGACGAGGTGCTCGACGTTGTCCAGCAGTAGCAGTAGTTCTTTCCGGCGCAGGTAATCGACGAGGGACTCGCGGATAGAGCGGCTGGGTTGCTCCTGCACGTTCAAGGCGGCCGCGACCCGCTCGTCGGTGAGGTCCGGGTCGGTCAGTGGAGCCAACTCCACCAGCCAAACGCCGTCAGCATAATCGCCTACAACCTCTTCCGCACATTCCAACATCAGGCGCGTTTTGCCCGTTCCCCCTGGACCAAGTAAGGTCAGCAAACGTGTTTCCTTCAGCAGACGATGGACCTCGGCCATCTCCTTCCCCCGGCCGACAAAGCTAGTGAGCTGCATAGGCAGGTTGTGTTGATACACGGATAAGGAGTTGAGCGCCGGAAACTCGAAGGGTAGGATTGGATGACAAATCTGAGATATGTGCTCGGTCACCGCCAATCCTCGCAAGCGGTGTTCGCCGAGGTCAAGCAGTGAGATTTCCGGAGGTAGGGAATGGAGAATAAGGGCGGCAGTAGCTTCGGAGATGAGAATCTGCCCCCCGTTAGCGACGCCCATCACCCGCGCGGCGCGGTTCACTTCCGGACCGTAGTAATCTCCATCTCGTTCTTGACTCTCGCCCGTGTGCAGTCCCATACGTACTTGTAATTGACCGGTTTCGGCCGGCCAGGCTTCCCTGATCATCGCTTGCTGGCCGGCCAGGGCTGCGGCGACCCCATCTGATGGATCTTCAAAGACGGAGTGGAAGCCATCTCCAGTGGTCTTGACCACCCGGCCGCTGTGCGCTGTGATAGCTTCTCGCAGGAGGGCATCGTGCCTGGCGGCGAGCCCCTGCATCAGATCGGGGTGATTCTCCCAGAGGGGGGTGCTGTTTTCAAGGTCGGTGAAGAGAAAGGTGGCTGTACGTGGGTTTGAACCCATGGAGCTCAACCAGAAACTCGGATATGGACGGCGTCTAAGCTGCTCAGCTACTCAATATCCCTATGGATGGTAGGGATATTAACCCAAGATTCTCAATGTGCCGACCATGATTTACGGGAATGTTGTCAGGGAAGTATCTAACGCTA
>JBDHDY010000472.1:0-3053 GCA_039591275.1 Gemmatimonadota bacterium
CTCTTGCGAAGTGTGTCTAGCGGAGCACGAGATTGGTAAGCAGGGTTAAGCACAAGGCGCAGCACTCAGACCTCAGTGAAAGAGGGGGTGCCAGGGCGAGAGTCGCACCCCATCCGGCAGGCAAACAAAAAACCCTGATTCTACCGGATTGTGTTGATTGAACGAAAAGAGGCACTATTGACTGAAAGATCTCGCAACAAGACCCAGTCAATATGCCTCAACGAAATTCTACCAAAACCAAGATAGAAGCAGCAAGGCCAACGAAAAGGATTTGCATCCCGATCAGCCGTGAAGAATACGACGAGATGATCAACGATACGCAACGCTTTCGAAAAACGCTTGATGGTTTGATCGACCAGCATCCTGAACTCTTCCCGCCAGGGATTGGGCAGGGGTATCAACTGTATGGACTCAGGCAGCAGTCGGTCAAGATGCCGGATGTCAGCTTGCGCCGGATAAAGCTGGCGGCGCTTGAAGAGGAAGGTCGGGCACAAATCTTCACGGTTGCGCCCAGTTTTGTGATGCCCTACATGGTAGGCTATGCCGATGACGTCGAGAAAGCGCTCTTTCTGCGGCGCTTCGGTGTCCCTTTCTGGGCGCTGAGCTATGTGTTTGGGCGAGACGATATGTACTGGCAACGCATGGCCGCCAGCCTGGGACGAAATGACATTGTGGGCACGACCATCAAGGACCCGGACAAGCTGCCGGAGCATCTGCTGGCCGATGAGAAACACACCCGGCTCAATGGCGAGAAAGCCTACATTGCCACGACGGTAGCCGCTGACTGCATGCTGGGTGCCTCCCTGACACTGGCTGCCGACGAGGAGAACTTGAAGGAGGCCTACGGGCATTTCAAGCAGGAAGCGCAGCGTCTCAACCCCGACTATCAACCCAAAACGGTCAACACCGATGGCTGGTCGGCAACTCAACTGGCCTGGAAAGCGCTCTTTCCCGCTACTACGCTTATCCTTTGCTTTCTGCATGCTTTCCTGTCTATCCGCTCGCGCGGCAAACATCTCAAAGAAACCTTTCAGGCCATCAAGCAGCGCGTGTGGGACATCTACCATGCTGAGCGTGCCGCCGACTTCATGCAGCAGGTGGCCGACCTCCGCGTCTGGGCTCAAGAGCACGTCACCGGCCCCACTCTCGATGCCATTCTCAAACTCTGTTCCAAAGCCGACCTGTTCGTCCTGGCCTTTGACCACCCCGACGCCCACCGCACCAGCAACATGCTTGACCGCCATCTCGACCCTCTCGACCGCTGCCTGTACGCCGCCCGCTACTTTCACGGTCATCTCATGTCTGCCGAGTATCAGGTTCGTGCCTGGGCCTTGCTTCACAACTTCCAGCCCTACTGTCCTCGCTCCAAAATCCGTAAAGAATACCTATCGGACTTCCACAAGCTTAATGGCTTCGTCTATCATGATAACTGGTTGCAGAACTTGCTCGTAGCTGCTTCTTTGGGAGGTCGTTATGCCACCAACACAATCCGTTAGAATGAGGAAAATGCGAGTGTCCCCTCTGACACTCGCACCCAGGACGGGAGCGACGGGGATCGTTCACGCTCTGGAAGCATGCAGGTGGTCCTGATTCCACCATATACAGCGAAAGACGAAGTGTTGGACCTGGACTGGTCAGACTACTTGAGGGCTATTCTCAACTCACAGTAGCACTAACTCGGTTGGAAAAGCCAGGCGACTACGGCGTCTTTGCTGTCAAGCTGGGCATCTTTTGTTCCGCTCCTATTCCAAACGGGTTGCATTGGTCGTTCTAGCTGTCTCAAAAGATTCTATGTCAGCCGTAGCGGAAGCTCACGCAATCGCTGTCCAGAAGCCGCAAAGATGGCGTTGGCAACTGCAGCAGGAACAGGACCAATGGGAGGCTCGCCCAAACCATGTGGTGTCTCGCTGCTTTCCAGTAGAACGACCTCGATTTCAGGGGCCATTTCCATCGTCAGTAGTGGGTAGCGGTTGAAGTTCTCTGCCACCAGCCTGCCATCTTCGACGATGGCTTCTTCAATGAGCGTTGAACTCAACCCCATGATGATCGATCCCTGAATTTGAGCCGCAGCGCCATCCGGGTTGATGACCAATCCGGGATCGACCACGGCGGTCACTTTGTGGACGCGAATCTCCCCACCATCAACCGAAACTTCGGCAACCTGGGCGATCATCGTACCCACGTCATCGCTGATGGCGACGCCGCGCCCATACCCGGCTGGCAGCGACGTGTCCCAACCGGAACGCTCGGCTGCGGTCTCCAGAATACGGCGCATGCGGCTCCCGCTGTCATCTTCAGGCAGGTGTCGCAAACGGAACTCCAGAGGGTGGGAACCGGCAGCATGCGCCAGCTCGTCTACAAAGCTCTCTATGGCAAAGTTGTTCGCCATCAGTCCCAGGCCACGCCACCAACCGGTAGGTACGGGCAACTCGGCGAGCCAGGCTGTAGTTTGTCTGTGTGGGATGTCGTACTTGATGAAAGCTCCACGCCAGGAGCCGAAGTCAGCGCCCATAACCACTTTCAAGAATCCCGGGAGGAACGGAAAGGCGACCTCGCCGCTGGCCTGCTGGTGCTTGATAGCGTCGCTCCTGCCCGTCTGATCCAGCGTGGCCTGGAGGATGTGGTGAGTAGGAGGGCGCAAGAAGCCCCTGTGAAAATCTTCGGCGCGATTCCAGCCAATATGCACCGGACGCCCCACAGCCGCTGAAAGACGGGCAGCTTCCAGTGCCGCCGTCTCGTCAATCTTGCTCCCGAAGCCTCCACCCAGATAGGTGGGAGTAACGACAATGCTCTCCTCGTCTCGGCCGAGGGCTTCAGCCACAACGCCCCTGATACGCACCGGAAACTGGGTGGACGTCCATACTTGAACGCGATCGGGCTGTACGTCAGCCGTGGCAGTCTGGGGTTCAAGGTGCGCGTGGAAAGCCATTGGAGTGCGATATTCGGCCCGGATGACCTCTCGCTCTGCGAAGACTCTGTCCGGGTTGCCCTCCTTCTGGATGACGATTCCCTTTCCCTGCCCAACGCCAACCAGAGCATCAATATCGGCCTGC
>JBDHDY010000473.1:0-4472 GCA_039591275.1 Gemmatimonadota bacterium
CCGAAGAGTAAACGCTTACCCCTCAAGCTGTTACGTGTCACGCAAGCCCGAAGGCTGTCGCAGGGCGCACATGCGTAGTGCAGTTTACCGCTACACCTCCAGCCCTGTCACCGTTGGTCTACCGCGAGACCTCCGAGCCTGCCACGGTATGTATAGCCACTGCCGTGTAGCGGCATA
Source organism: Gemmatimonadota bacterium (assembly GCA_039591275.1). Lineage (GTDB taxonomy): Bacteria > Gemmatimonadota > Gemmatimonadetes > Gemmatimonadales > GWC2-71-9 > JBDHDY01. The sequence continues at coordinate 178 of JBDHDY010000473.1, forward strand.
AGAGCCACCCGCAAGGCAACAGCCCTATTGCGGCACGCTGGAAGGTACCCAAAACCTGCGAAAGGCGCGGTGAGTGCGGTCACAGGGGTCTAGATCACAAAATTGAGATTTCCCCTCCACGCTTGCGGAAACGTGGTCAAGCTCAATAAAGAAGAATACGAATCTCATTCAAGGCACATTGGGACAGGATGAAACGTCTCTGCGTTTTTTGTGGATCCAATTCCGGCGTGCGCCAAGCGTACGATGAGGCCGCGCGTGTGCTGGGTCACGAACTGGCACGCCGCGGCTGCGGGCTTGTGTACGGCGGTGGTAAGGTCGGCGCCATGGGCGCCGTTGCCGGTGCCGCCCTCGAATCCGGCGGTCAAGTGATTGGAGTGATTCCTTCACACCTCGTCCACCGGGAGTTTGCGCATGACGGTATCACGGAACTCGTGGTGGTGGACTCAATGGACCAGCGCAAGGTGCAGATGGCCCGTCTCGCTGACGCATTCGTTGCGTTGCCAGGCGGTGTGGGAACGCTGGATGAGCTGTTCGAAGTGCTGGCGTTGGCACAACTCGATTTTCATGGGAAGCGCTGCGGGGTCCTCAACGTGGCCGGCTACTTCGATCAGCTGCTGCGGTTCATGGATACGGCGGTGGAAGAGGGATTCATTCCGGCGAGAACATGGGCTGCCGTGGTTGTGGAGGAAGATCCTGCGAAGATGCTAGATAGGTTAGAGGTGAGCCGTGAGAGGTGAGCCGGCCGCTCCTCCCAACCGGGGTTGGGGGCAGGGCCCGCTCACCTCTTACCTCTCACCGCTTACCGAATAACGAATGGCCGACGCGTGCGTCGGCCGTTCGTTATTCATATCTCAGCGCCTCCACCGGATCCAGCCGTGCTGCTTTGGCGGCCGGGTAGAGCCCGAAGCCGATCCCGGTGAAAACCGATGCCGTAAGCGCCACGACGATCGACCACATGGGCACGTCGGCGGGAAGTGGTGTCAAGATCTTGACCAGCGTGCTGATGATGCCGCCGAGTATCAGGCCCGCGCCGCCGTTTGCGGACGCCGATCTCCCGCGTCCGCTCCGTGACCGAGATCATCATGATAGCTACAACGCCCACGCCGCCCACCATCAGGCCGACACTCGAGAGCACGAGCATGACGAGGAAGAACATGCCGGTCATCTGGTTCCAGCTCTCGAGGATCTTATCCTGTGTTACGACATCGAAGTTGTTTTCCTCTTTTGGCCTGAGACCCCGCAGGCCACGCATGAGGGCGGTTACATCGTCGATGGCGGCCTCCACCGTGATGCCGGCATGCGGCTTGACGAGGAAGACTTTCCACCCCCGGAAATGCGGAACGTGCTTGTCGAACGTGTCGTACGGGATGATCGCCCGTGGCCGGTTGCCCTGCCCGAACAGATCCGGGGGCGGCTGGTATACGCCGATGACTTCGTAGGGGACGCCCGCGATCTTGAGCCTGCGGCCGATGGGGTCCAGGTGGCCGAACATCTCGTCGGCTAGTTTTTCATTGACGACGGCCACTCGGCTCTTCGCCGCATGTTCCAGGTGGGTGAACGAGCGACCGGGAAATACGTCCCCACCGCTTACCTGGAGCCACTCAGTGCCGTTCCCGGTGATTCCCACCGACTCCAGCGTCTCGTTTTCATGCTCGATTTCCGCCCTCGTCTCATCACTCACGACAACGAACGCGATGCTCGCAAGTCCGGCAATGCGATCGGCCTCCACCAGCTCGAGCGGGGGTTTGCGACGCCAGGGGCTCGTCTCGTCTGACCCGTCGGATACGTTGATGCCTCCCTGGAAGTGCCGGAACACGAAGAACGTGCGCGGCCCCAGCTGTTCGACGATGTCGGTAACACCGCGGTTGATGCCGGTGATCATCGAGGCAATGACCATGACGACGGCAACACCGATGGCGACGCCGAGGATCGTCAGGCTCGCACGGCCTTTGGCCGCCCGCAGGGACGCGAGCGCAATGCCGACACCTTCTACGAGCTGAGTGACCTGTTGTCTCATGGGCTACTCGTGCCTCATGGCCGTGACTGGATCCAACTTCGCCGCCCGGCTGGCTGGGTATAAGCCAGCGCCGATGCCTACGCCCGCACCCAGCAGAACCGCGGCAGCAATGGACTTGGGGTTCACGCTCGCCGGAAGCGGCGTCGTTGCCTCCACCAGGCTTGCCAACGCGAGCCCCGTACCGATCCCGACGCCGGCCCCGATGAGTGCAAGCGTTGCCGATTCCACCAGGAACTGTCGCCTGATGTCGCGGCGACGGGCGCCCAACGATTTGCGAATGCCGATCTCCCTGGTGCGCTCGGCCACGGACATGAGCATGATGTTCATGATCACTATGCCGCCCACCACGAGGGCGATGGTCACGAGACCAGGAAATGCCAGCATGAGGTATCGGTTGATGCGGGCCCAAAAGTCGAGCGCCGAGTCCGCGGTCTCCAGCGCGAAGTTGTTCTCTTGCGTAGGCCGGAGGCCGCGGCGACTCCGCATGATCGCCTCTACCTCCATCATGGCCTGCTCCATCTCCGCCAGGGAACCGGCCCGCACCATCAGCTCGTCGATGACGTTAGCGGGATTCACAAAGCGCTTGACGGGAGACACTGCAGGAGCCACGGCGAACTTGTCCAGGGAGAGACCGAAGATATTCCCCTGGCTCTCCACCACGCCGATGATCCGGTAGGGCATGCCCCGGATACGCACCTCACGACCGATGGGATCGAGGTCTTCGAACAACCGGGTACCGAGTTCCTGGCCGATGACGATGACCGGTCTGCCCGCACGCACTTCTTGCGCGCTGAATGCGCGGCCCTCCTCGATCTCCCAGCTCCTGACCTCGAAGTAGCCCTCCGTTGCTCCGGTGATCTCGATGTCCTTGGCCACCTTGCCCCCATACCACACATCGGATCGTTGGTCGGACACCCATGACGTTACGGCGGACACCGTTAACCCAGCCTCGATGTCGCGGGCGTCGGCATACGTTATGCGAGGGCGCCTCCGCCACTCTTGCCACGTCTCACGGCTGACGTCTCCAACCTGGATGCCGGGGTAGCGGCGCACCCGGAAGGTGTTTGCGCCGAGCAGGCTGGCGAACTGATCCTGCATGTATTGGTTCATGCCTTCAACGACGGTCCACGCCGCAATGAGGAAGGTGACGCCGATGAAGACGCCCACTATGGAGAAGCCGCTCTTGAGCTTCTGCGCCCAGATCATCTTGAGGGCGACACGCACGGCTTCGAAGACTGGCATCGGTTAGGCGGCCGAGAACTCGTCGCCGGGGATCACGTGCTTCGTCCCGCCTCGCGTTCCCCGTCTTCGCTCATGGAGCGCACGGTTGTGCTGTCGGAGAGATCGCGAATCGTCTGGTAAGGGCCCGCCACGATCGAATCGCCTTGGGCGAGGCCGTCGATCACCTCAAAGTGCTCTTCTCCTGCGATCCCCACCCGGACAGGGCGGAAGTGGGCGATACCGTCTTCGACGACGAACACGCCCTCCGTTTCCGCCTTCGTCGTGTCCCGCGGTGCGTCCTCCGTCGAGAGCGGCTGGTGCTCGCGCACGGTGAGGGCGATGATGGGGATGCTCATCGCGCTGTCCCTCGTGTCAGTGATGACCTTGGCGGTCGCGGAGAGGTCGGGCCGGATATCTGGCGGAGGATTGTCGAGGGTGACCTCCACATCGTAATCCACGGCGCGCTCGGAGCCGCTGGCGCCCGCTTGCTCCGCGGTTTGAATGGCGCTCTGCGAGATCTGGGTGACCCGACCAGTAAACGTAGTGTCGGGAAAAGCATCGATGGTAACCTCGGCGGAATCACCCTCTTGCAGACGGACGACGTCCGTCTCGTCGACCCTGATGTTGACCTGGATGACGGACAGGTCGCTGATGGTCATGAGGAGGTCCGGTGGCGCGCGAGAAGGTGCTGGCCAACGCCACCTCACCCTCTTCAACGGCGAGTCGCGTGATCTTCCCCTCCATCGGGGCGCGCAGGATTGTCTTGGAGAGTTGATCCCGCGCCTCCCGCAGATTGGCCTCAGCCTGGGCCACTTGGTGGTCCTGCGATTCCCAGATCGCCTGCGCGACCTCGTGGTTCGTCTGCGCTTGCTCGAACTCCTCCACGGACACGAGGTTCGAATTGGCGTTGCGCATGTCCGCAAGACGGTCGAAACTGCGCTTCGCTTGATCGCGGTTCGCCTGGGCCTGGAGCGCCGACGCTTTGGCGGAGGAGAGCATCGCCTCCGCCCTGGCCGTGGAGGCCTCGAATTGCGTCGGATCGATGCGCAGCAACAAC
>JBDHDY010000474.1:0-3048 GCA_039591275.1 Gemmatimonadota bacterium
TAAAACCCCGCGCCGCTCCCAAGTACCGCACCGGCGAGGAAGGCCAACACGGCAGTCCATAGCGCTTTCTTGTTTCCCACGGTCAGCCTCGACTTTGGCGGGTCCTGTGGTCATGATTGAGCGGCCTCTAGATTGGCACCTTCGCGAGTAGCGGTCAACCGTGGCGAAAAGATCGCAGTGGCACCGCACTCGCTGCTTGGCCCGCCGCTCGAGCTGCGATCCAGAGAAACTCGATCCCGGATGGTGGCCGCCGCATCATGTTGCGCTTCGAGTTCAAATTCTCTCAGGAGGTCAAACGCGTCTACTTCGGTGATCAGTCAGCGCTGTTTGTGAAAGGCAAAGGTGAGTGACGGCAGCCCGTTGACAACCCAGTGCAGCGGCTGCATATGCGTGTGTTGGGAACACTGCTCCTGATTACTTCTCCAGGTGAACGTTGATAGGAGGCCGCATGTTCGCGCCCCGAAGCGCTGATCTCCCCAGATGGCTCTGGCCGTTGGTGATGGTGGTGTCTATGGTGGTCGTGGCCGGGCCCGTGACCGCCCAGTCGAGTCGCCTTGACGCTTTGAAGCAGGAAGCCATGCGAGAAGTCGCCGCCCGCGCCGAGTTCACGCAGCAGGTGGTCGACCAGATCTTCAGTTACGCCGAGCTGGGATTCCAGGAAACCGAGACGTCTCGTTACCTCGTGGGTATCCTGCGGGAAAACGGTTTCAGGGTGGAGGAAGGTGTTGCTGGGATCCCCACGGCCTGGGTCGCTACTTGGGGCTCCGGGAGGCCGGTAATCTCGCTCGGTACGGACCTCGACGATATTCCCGAAGCATCGCAAACGCCAGGCGTGGCCTGCCACGCCCCCCTCGTGCCGGGTGCCCCGGGTCATGGGGAGGGACACAACTCGGGTCAGGCCGTCAACATTACCGCTGCACTTGTGGTCAAGGAGATCATGGAGCGGGAGGGTCTCCCTGGAACGATTCAAATCTGGCCCGGGGTGGCGGAAGAACTGCTGGGAACGAAGGCTTATTACGTTCGCGAGGGACTCTTTGCGGACGTGGACGTCGTGCTGTACTCACATGTCGGCTCGAATCTCGGCACGGGTTGGGGTATCACGCCGGGGACAGGCCTCGTCTCGGCGATGTTCACGTTCGAGGGGCAGAGTGCGCATGCGGGTGGGAATCCATGGCGCGGCCGCAGTGCTGCCGACGCCGTCCAACTCATGGAGGTGGGTTGGAACTTCCGGCGCGAGCATCTGAGGTTGCAGCAGCGATCGCATTCAGTGGTGGTGAACGGCGGCGATCAGCCTAACGTCGTCCCGCCGACCGCCTCGATCTGGTACTACTTCCGCGAGCTGGATTATCCCCACATCCAGCAGCTCTTTACCATCGGTGACTCCGTTGCTCGCGGCGCAGCGATGATGACTGGGACGCGACTTGCCGACGTCAGCGTAATCGGATCCGCATGGCCGGGACACTTCAACAAGACGATCGCCGAGACGCTTTACGAGAACATCAAGGTGGTGGGACTGCCGGAGTGGAGTGAGGCCGACCAGACCCTCGCCACTGGAGTACAGCGCGAAATCGGAGGTCAGGAGACCGGACTTGCTACCGAGATTTGGCCCCTGGGCCCCGCGTTGCGGGAAGACCAGCGCACCGCCGGTTTCGCTGACGACGTCGGCGATATCTCGTGGAACGTGCCGACGGCGGTGCTCATGTTTCCGTCGAACGTTCCCGGCCTGCCTGGTCACAACTGGTCGAGTGCGGTGGCAATGGCTACGCCCATCGCCCACAAAGGCGCGACTGCCGGCGCCAAGGTGCACGCGACCACGATGCTCGACTTTCTCATGCGCCCCGAGCTCGTGGAGCTGGCGTGGGGCTATTTCAGAAACGTGCAGACCAAGGATGTGACGTACACACCCCTCATTCGAGCCGAGGACCGGCCGGCGATCCATATGAACCAGGAGACTATGGAGCGGTATCGTCCGGAGATGCGGGAGTACTACTACGACCCCTCCAGGTTCGACACGTACCTGGAGCAGCTAGGTGTAGATTATCCCACGCTTCGGCGGGCTGACGGGACGTGTGCGGTCACCGCTGTCCCGTGAGGAGCTACCACGGCTAGAAAGGGAAAGAGGGGCGGTGATCGTGGCCGCCCCTTGCCTATTCCTTCACCCTTCCTCCTCGCCCAACACTTCATCCAACAGAAACAAGTCCGTAAGCAACGCGCGCACATGGATGGAGGCGTTCAGGTTGTCCACGAGCTGCGAGCTGATGGTGGGTTGAGCTAACACGAGTTGAATTGCTGCGCGGGCGCTTTTGATATCCCGCTCGAGCACGGCGATCATGGATTGGTAGGGCTCGCTTGGGCGGAGCTGCTCCTGGTCGACGAGGGCCGCGAAGCCGATTGCCAATCCCGTGAGGGCCTCGTCCGTGTTGCTCAGGAAATCTCGCACCTGTCCTTCGGAGGAACTCCCGCTGTTGGCCGGCAGTCCCTGCGCGGCGTATGCGAGAAAGAACTCGTAGCCCTCCTCGATCGTGGCGATCCGCTTCTTGAGCTCCTCGCGCGTCAAATCAGCTTACAGGTTGGTTTTGGTGTTGGGTAGAAGGGTTGGCATTCGTGGACGCATCCACGCTCGCCACACGGGGCGGTGCCTCCGGTGCAACGACCCAACGCTGCGGGTAGTGATGCGCAAGGTACTCTTTGCGGCCGATCCAACCGTAGACCGTCGAGCGCGTGATCCACAATTTCTCGGGACGAATCGAAAAATAGATGTGGGGCATGATCATCGTGATCAGCGCTACTCCCGAGAGCCCGTGCAGGACATAAATGAATCCCCACAGCCAGTCACGCGGAACATCATGAGAATCCCTGTTCCGATGGCGGCGACGGTCACGACCGCGATCGCGTGGTGGTACAGCTTGTGATCGAGGGGGTATTTCCCGGGTTTCGGATTTGAGGCACTCGAGCGTCCGAAGAATCGCTTGACGTTTTCTGTACTCTCTTTGATCTCCTGCCGATCGATCCACATCGACCAGAGGTCCTGCCGGATTGTCGCGTGGA
>JBDHDY010000475.1:0-3042 GCA_039591275.1 Gemmatimonadota bacterium
CTTGCCATTTGCCGACACCGGCTCGCCCAACCAGAAGATCTCGTGGTCGTCTGCTAGGAGACGGTTCGTTACGATGGCAGCGTCGTTCACCGCGTGACTCACGAGGAATCCCGTGGCACCGTCCGCCTGTGCCACCGTGCCCGCAGGTGTTGCGGCAATGCCATCGATCTTCTCGAACGGTCCGTCGAACCCGTCGAGGACACGGTCGAACTCCACCCCCATCTGCAGTGCCAGTGTGTATCCTGCATTGTCGTACGGCGCGATTGGAGGCCCGCCTTCGTACTTGAAGTCGTTCGGATGATCCTGCGGCTCGAACATGTCGAGGATATGAGGGCGGTACGCTTGCGCAGCCTGCACCACGTACGAGTTCTCGGGATACCGCGTCCCCGCTATTTCGAAATCTCTCGTCGCTCGGTGAACTGTGACACCGTTCTTAATGAGTGCGTTTGCGAACTTCGTGGCTGTGGGAAAGTCGGCCTGGTCTGCTGGAAGAATGTATCCTCGGGGATCGCGATCCTCGGGCCTGCGCAATAACTCCTGGTATTCCTTGGGCACACCACGAGAGAAGTATCCCACGAGGGGGCCACTGGTTATTCCTTCGATCGCTTCCTGCTTGCCGTCTGCCTCGAGCTGTGCCGTCAACTTGTCAATGCGCTTTGGCCAGAGTGTCCAGTTATCGCGGGTCCCGCGCTCTATGGAGTTTCTCCCAGCACGGTAGATGTTCAACAACAATTGCTCGCGGTAGCGTGATGCGTAATCCAGAACCCCCCGGTTCGCGGTGACGGAGTAGTCAATCGATTGCCGGAAGTGCCACGTCTGGGGGCCGATGGGCAAGGGGTTGTCCCCATCGGGTAGCACCCGGCGGGGGACAAAAGGAATCTCCATTGGCGTTGGATTACCCACCGTCTCGGTCAGCAGCCCGATGACGTTGTGGAAGTATGCCGTAGTTCTGAGCCCACCGTTCCACCAGGTCGAGAACGGGCCACCGTTGCGCAACGTGACTCCCGGTTTTCCTTCATAGACGAACCGGGTCTGCATGGCGCTTCCCACCATCTCGATGCCCATCAACACTAGCGGATCGATATTGTAGTTGGCCGGATAGCGGAACGGGGGTGCCCACATGATCGTGCCAGCGGGCCCCGTCTGGTGATGGTTGTACATGATCTGTGGGATCCAATCGATGTAAAGGATCCGCGCCATGTTCTCCGTCTCTGGCTGCGACACGAGGTACGAGTCGCGGTTGTTGTCGTGTCCGACGTACTTGTGATACAGCCGGGGGGTCCCCCCCGTGCTGCGTTCCTCCGGATTCGGATTTCGCATGTACCAGTTCGAGACCAGCTCCATGCCGTCCGGGTTAGCGTGCGCGAACAGGATGACGACATCGTCGAGGATCCGGAGTGTCTCCTCGTCATTGGCGCTGACCATCTGGTAGACCGACTCGATCAGCTGCTGCGCGCCGAGCACTTCGGCGCCGTGAAGCCCGCCATCGATCCAGATGACCGCTCTTCCCTCCTTGGCCAATGCCTGCGCTTGCTCCTCGGTTATGCCCTCGGCGAGGGCCATACGACGGGAAATGTCGCGGTAGCGTGCCAGATTGCGATGGTTCTCCGGCGACGTGACGATCGCCATGAGCTGCGGGCGTCCCTCCGCCGTGCGGCCGATCTCCTCCACCACCATCCTCGGGGACTCTCGCTCTAGGATCCTCCAGTAATCCGCGAACTGGGTATAGGTAGCCAGGTGGTAGTCGTCACCGATGTTGAAGCCGAAGTGTTCCTTCGGTGTCGTTATGGATTGGGCGCTGAGCGGCCCAAGCGCCACGACGATGCAGATGAGCTGAAGGACGATCGCTCGAGCTGAGATACGTTGCATGATACGACTCACTGAGACCAGGATTCGACGTGATGTGCGGGAGGCCGCACATAGGGCGTGATTACAAATTTGTCACCGAGGCTCGCGCTCCGCCAGACATCCGCGCACGAGGTTTCTCTTGGAAAAGTGATACAACGTGATGAGGCTCAGGAAGCTCTCTTTGCCGAGTAAGGTCTTGGTGATCTCGCCGACATCGCGTCCCTCGGAGTGGAGATGTTGCACTTGCTCCCGGAGAGAGACCATGTAATCGAGTTTTGTGCGAATGGCATCTCGCCCGTCGGTTACGACACCGCGGTGAGCACAGAACACCGTTTCAAACTCCAGCTCCACCACACGCCTCAGGCTCTCGATCTGGTCGTCCACATTCTCGTCTGCGCGAAGAAAGCGCGGCTTGCTCGCGATGTAGAGGTCTCCGCTGAAGAGCCATCCCCGTTCTGGTTCCAGATAGCACGTCATGTCGGGGGAGTGGCCGGGAGCGTGCACGGCGCGAAGGCTCAGGCCGTTCTCGAGCGTGACTTCTTCGGGCATCGATTGGGGGGCGAATCGCGGGGGCACACCCCAGATTACGCGCTGGTAAGAACGCAAGGGGAAACCGTCGGTCGCGAATCCTACGCCGTTGGCTGGAAAGAAGACAGTCGCCCGCATCTCCCGCTGCAGGCGTGCACCATTGCCGCTGTGGTCTTCGTGGTGATGGGTGACGAGCACGCGCTCGACGTTCCGCTCTTGCAGGAATTGCCGCACGAAGCGCCACTGGTTTGGGGGCCCCGTATCGATGACCGTGGAGCCTAGCCGGTAGACGATGCAGGAGGTGTTGATTCCAAGGTTGAAGCGGCCCGCGCGCAATGCCTCGACACCCTGGTGCTCAAAGCGCTGTGCGGAGGTCTGTGCAGTTGCCGTGGTCACCATGAATTGAGCGCCCAGCCACCAATAATGGAGAATTTCCAGTTCGTGAAGTGGACCGCAGGCCGGTGGGTCCCGCAGCGCGCGTTGGTGCGCGGTCGCATGAGTTGGGATGTGGGTCGTTGGCGCGCACCCCGGCGCGCCAAGGGACCTGCCGGCTTGCGGTCCGGCGACGTTCGGCCATGCACTAATTGACTCACGTCCAACTGGTCGCCTGTGCCTGAAGTTTGGTTTGGTATTGCCCCGCTAAGGCTGTGTCGTCGGCTCTCCGGC
>JBDHDY010000476.1:0-3033 GCA_039591275.1 Gemmatimonadota bacterium
ATTCCCGAGCTGGCCGCGTACAGCACCGTCTCGCCAAACGACGCCACAAAATTCTCGGTCTGATAGTCAAAGCGGTGACCCGCCAGATATCGTTTCTGTGCATCGAGCGTTACGAGGTTCGTGTCCGTCTCGAGTTCGCCCGTCAACGAGCGGAGCCGGAAGCGTCCTGCCCGAAGCTCGAACGATAGCTGCGGATAGGCGGTCGTTACAGATGATACCATTAGGCCGTGCGCGTCTGCGGGTGCCCAGTTCTGTTTGAGGCGCCCCAGGGCGATGCTCCCGAACGGAAAAGTGAGCGAGACGTACGCGTTGTCTGTCCGCCCTATCTTTCCCTGTCCCTGGTCTCCAGCGTCAGGATCGTCGTCGAGATGGCCGTCCCACAGCAGCCGGGTTTCAGCAGCGAAGGGGCCAGACTCCACCCAAACCGCACCCGTGTGACGCCGCCAGACCTTTCCGTCGCCAATCGGCCTGGTCACATCGAAGCGACGACTGGTCGAGGCCTCCCCACCCAAGGTTGCCTGGAACCCTACAGGAAAGACCTCATGGCCGCCCGTCCGATTGAGCTCTCGGCGAAACTCCTGCCTGAGCAACCGCACCCAGTGCGCCACCGGGGACGGCAGTGAGTCGGGATCGAGAGACGCGAGGCCCAGGGCGACCTCGTTCCGTCGGTAGGGTTGCACGAGGGGGTTCAGATTCCCGAGGTATCCCCGTGTCCGCAAGCGCCTGATGTACTCAGACGACCAGTGATCAACGGGCAAATTGCGAGATCCCCGGCCCTCGCCTTGACCCGACGCATCACCGAACAGGCACGTACTCGCCACTACTACCACTGCTGCAGCCCGCGCCGTCGACCGAGCTGGGGCGCTCCCTACATGCAGCGCAACATCCTTCACGGCCGTCCAAGCGCGGCCGAGCCAATTGAGTGTCCTCATTATTGTACCGGACGTAGAGTAATGAGTCGCACTGAGTCGGTCGAGCTGCCATGATACTCCATCGTCGTCAATGGAGCACAGCTATCACCCCCTGTACCACTCCCTACACTCGGTTGCCGGCGCCCATTAGACTTGAATCGACCGCCGGTCCTCCCTTCACGGCCGGCACCGACCGCAAGATCCACCGCCGCAGGATCCAGAATGCATGAACGCCGGTATCGCTGTTAAAGACAAGGGTGAGCAGAGCATGCTGCCGAATGCGCGGGGCTACCGTTGGGCCGCTGTTCTGCTGGCGTTCACCGTTCTCACACGGTTGCCGGCTCTGGTACACCCTCGGACGATTGATGACGAGGGCGTCTACGCCGTGGTCGCTCTGGAAATACTCGATGGCGGCAAGCCATATGTGGACGCCATCGAGCGTAAGCCTCCACTGCTGTTCTGGACGTACGCACTAATCCTCCAAATAGGTGGCAAATACAATTGGATAGCTCTCCACTCTGCCGCGGTGTTGTGGACTCTCCTGACGATGTTGGGTCTCTTTGTCGTGGCCCGACAGCTTTTTGACCACCCCACTGGCCTTTCAGCCGCGCTCCTCTACTCCTCGTTTCAATCTTGGGCAGTGTGGAAGAACCTCGCCCTCAACGGTGAGATCCTCATGAATCTGCCGATTGTCTGGGGAGTGGTTCTAACCTTCCGAGCGAGCAGGTCCCGCGCACGGCCTGAACTACTCGCAGCAGGGGTCCTGCTGTGTTGCGCTTTTCTCCTCAAGCAACCAGCAGCGGTGGCAGCGATCCCCTTGGGCATTTACCTGCTCCTCCCCAGTTACCGAGCGAGCAGGGGGATGGGATTCACACGCTCCGTCCTTCATGCCATGCTTTTGACGGTGGGGTTCTTCGCGACGCTGGGCCTGGTCGCCCTCATCTTGCATAAACAGGGCTTCTTCGCCGAAGCCTATTACTGGACGATTACCGATCACGACGTGCCCCACGGTCCGACGGATGCTGTCTTCTGGATCCGCGGACTGCGAACGACACTCGGGTTTGTGGGAGCCTGCGGGCTGCTCGTCACTTGCGCTGCCCTGTCGTGCAAGGGGGCTTTTCGCAAAAACAAAGGTCTGTGGGGGAGTCACCGTCCGGAATTCGCGGCCCTCCTCGGACTCCTGATTGCCTCAGTAATCGGAACATCCGCGAGCGGCCGTTTCTACCCGCATTATTTTATTCAGTTGTTGCCCCCGCTCGTGTTACTAGGAGCACCCGTGTTGTCGCGGCTGTGGACTCTCGTGGATCACCAGCGGCCGTGGCTGCTCAGACCCCGCGTCACGCAAGGGTGGCTGGCACTCACGGTGGTCGGATTCTTGACTTCCCACACCATAGGTCTCGCCGGCCAGCGTGGTGAGACCGCGGTGGGTCGGTACGTTCGCACAACGTCTGCTCCTGATGATCGCATCTTTGTGTGGGGGCAACATGCCGCGGTTTATCTAGATGCCCGCCGCCGCCCGGCCTCACGATATGTGACGACCTTTCCCCTCACAGGCTACGTGTTCGGAAGTCCTTTGAGCTGGGACCCGACGTTCGACACGTCGGATCGCATCCTCCCAGACGCCTGGGAAAATCTCGAGGGGGATTTTCGGCAACATGCTCCCCTGTACATCATCGACACTGACGCGTCGAGGCCCGTGCCTCGGTATCCAGTCTCGGACTTCCCGATACTGCAGCGGCTGCTGAACGATCGGTACCAAGTCGTCCACCACACACCGGAGGGCGTGGTCTACCGCCGACTTTCGGCACCGAGAACCGACTCACAACCCCAGACCGAGGTCGACTCCGGTTAGCGCGTATGAGTTCAGCGCGCCGAGGAGCGGACAGTATCAGATCGATGTGCAGACGGCACGTTGAGGCATCATCACGCGGAAGTCGGGGCCTAGAGGGAGGCAAGTCCGCCGGGCCATAGGTATGATTGTGGCGGGATCTTCCTCGCATCCAGACCCAATACACCGATTAGAGGGGACTTTGGAGAAGAGCTTTGCGCTCATCGCGATCGGATCGACGATCCTGGCACCGCTTCCAGCGCGCGCGCAGGATGCGAACGGGAATGGCGCCCC
>JBDHDY010000477.1:0-3338 GCA_039591275.1 Gemmatimonadota bacterium
ACACTTTGCTAACTGGATATTGGGGCATTTACCGTGGTGGGTATCGTATCCTGGTGGGGTACTGCTCCTTGCGGCAGTGATTGTTGGCGCCGCAGCACTCTTTCGGCCAGCTCCCTCCCTAGTCATATCAGTCGCGTTGTTCACCCTGCTTGCAGCGATGAGGTCTGACCTACGTCTCAATGAGAGTTGGATCGTGCTGCCATGGTTCGGGCTATTCGCCGCCGCTGGAGCAGTGCGTGCGTGGGCAGCCAACCGCAGAACCCGTTGGGCTGTCTTGACAGCGGTCGGGCTGATCTTGATCGGGTACGTGCCCCATGCAGTGGTAGGTGTAGCTGGCCGCACGTTTGACGCGGACAGGAGCGCCCGCAGCAGATCTGTCGCAACGTTGGTGGGGTCGGTCGTCAACGAGACGCCAGAGGAGGGAATCGTCGCGGTTGCCGCTGCGGAGTTGGTTTACCTCTATACCGGGCGCTCTACAATACCGCCCCCGCTCATCGAGCGAGCTTGGGCCGCGGTTTCTTCGGTACGTCAACTGATCGACTCCTGCTGCCCGCATCTGCACTCTCACTTGTCTTTGAGCTGTATGATGGCCAGGCGCTTCACAACCTGAAATGCCGCGACTGAGTCCCCGCCACGTCATCTTGATCAGCGCCCTGGCCGCGGCGTTGGTGTACTCTCATTCGTACCGCAACCGCTGGGCGATGGACGACCAACCGATTGTACTGAGCAATCCCACGGCACAATCGGTGGAGGCCGCGGGCAGCGCGTTCTTTGAGACTTTTTGGCCCAGATCGCTTGGCGCGCTGGCCGGTCAATACCGGCCTCTCACCATGTTGACCTACGGCATCGACTGGTCTCTCTCGGATGGCCGCCCGTCATGGTTCCACATTGTCAACGTCCTGTGGCATGCCATCGCAACGGCACTGTTCGTTATGGTGGCCCTGGCGTGGCTATCGCCAGTGGGCGCGCTCGCGGCGGGATTGGTCTTTGCCGTGCATCCGGTGCACGTGGAAGCCGTCGCCAACATCATGGGGCGCTCGGAAATGATGGCGGCGGCGGGGCTGTTCGTGACCATTCTGACCGCCCGACGATATCGCCGTGCGATGACTGCGCGCGCCCGCGCCGGTTGGCTGGCTGCAACGATCGCAGCACTGCTTGCCGCGATGCTCTCCAAGGAGCACGGCGTTGTGGGCGTCGCGCTCCTAGCGCTGGATGAATTTCTCGACCCTGAGGGTGACTTTCGTGAATCGCTAGACCTCTACTTGGCGGCGACAGCGTTGACCCTGGGGTGGTTTTACCTCTGGCGGGGCATCGCCGGTACCTTCGCCGTGTTCAGCCAGGCCGACACGCTACACGGTTTGTCGTTTTGGGGTCGTCTGGCGACCATGTTCCCGGCGCAGCTCCATGTCGTGCGACTCTTGGTGTGGCCGATGGATTTGGCCGTCGACTACTCGCCCCAACTCATTCCGCGCCGAGTGGAGTGGTCCGTTCTCGCGTCTCTCGGGCTAGTCGTGTCGAGTGCGATAGTCGTCCTGGCGTTTGCGGTGCTGCGGCGAGCTCCGGTCATCGCCTTCGGTATCTTGGCCGCGGTGTTCACGTATGCGCCGACAGCGAACCTCCTATTCCCCTCCGGAGTGCTGCTGGCCGAGCGCGCGCTGTATTTCGGGGTCGTGGCGCCGGCCCTGGTTGCCGGTTGGCTCATGATGCGTGCTGGCGGTGGGCGCCATGGCAGGGGCGTCGTCTGGTCCCTGGCCGTCGTGCTAGCCGTGTTTGGGACTCGGACGGTCACCAGAGTGCCGGTTTGGGAGGATAGCAGTTCAGTGGTGGTGACGGACTTCTCGGAGCACTCGGAGAACTATCGGGCACGACTCAGGATTGGGAGCGCGTACCGCGCGGAGGGGAAGAAGGCAGCCGCCCTGGCGGAGGCCCTCGCGGCTGCAGCGACGTTCCCCGAGGATCCCTTCGTCGCCATGTTCACGGTCCCCAGAGCCCGGTCACTGGGCTACATGAAGCTGGCTTTGGCCGAAGCCAGAAGAGCCTACGACGTCCTGCCCGAGCACGCAGGCGTCGCGCGGCTCGTCGTCCAATCCTATTTGGGTCTGGGCTTGCCAGACTCGGCGGTTCCCGTTGCGCAGGCAACTATCGAAACCCTACCGGATGACCTGCTCGCAGCGGACATCTACTACACTGTTCTCGACTCGCTGGAAGCCGAGCCGTGGAGACGCCAACTCGCTCGCGCGCGGATACTCTGGTTGAACGGTGAGCCCGGCGCAGCCTCCCGGGCCATCGACTCGGCCACCGTTGCGATCCCTGGAGGCATCCAGGATCAAAGTGGGTGCTGGGATCTGCAACAGGCCCACAGCTTGATCGGCAGGTTGCGCCCCCAATCGACGGAACTAGTCGAGCTAGAACTCGAGCGCGCTGGGAGTCTGTGCAGACCCTAAACACTGCAAGAAAATGCACTTGCGGCATGTGTCTTGCGTCTGGCGATATCCGTTGCATTGTGAGGCCGGCGTATCCACGGTCGGCCGTGGCCCACGGTCACCTTGAGTGATTTTAACTAATTACTATATAATGACTTACGAGCCATGCCACGGTCCAGGGCATGGACATTGCTCCTTCCATGTCCCGCGATGTTTGGGCAGCAAATGTCCATGTTCCAATTAACCTTTTCCGCGGGAGAAGTCTCGATGTTCAATCGCAAGGGTTTCACACTGATTGAGCTTCTCATCGTGGTGGTGATCATCGGGATTCTCGCGGCGATCGCGATTCCGAAGTTTGCCAACACGAAAGAGAAGGCCTATGTTGCCTCGATGAAGTCCGACCTCCGCAACCTCGTCACTGCTGAGGAGTCGTACTTCGCGGACTACACGCAGTACACCAAGGACCTGGCTACTGCGTACTCCGAGTCGGCCGGCGTGACCGTCACGGTCAACAATGCAGACGGTACCGGCTGGGATGCCAAGTCAGTCCACTCTGGCACGGCGAAGACCTGCACGATCGCCATCGGCTCTGGCGTTGCCAAAGCGGGTGATCCCGAAGGTGAGCCGATCTGCACCTAACCGGCTAGCCTGACCTCTCGAAGAGGCGGCAGCCGTCCCTCTGTCGCCTCTTCGTGGTTCGCCGGGAATGATCGTTGCTATTGACTGGTGTGACCATGCGAACTCGTAAAAGCGGTTTCACCCTCGTTGAACTCCTCATCGTCGTAGTCATAATCGGCGTACTGGCCTCGATTGCCATTCCGAAGTTCGCTAACACCAAAGGCCGTACGTACGTGGCCACGATGAAATCTGATCTCCGCAACTTGGCAACGGCCCAAGAGTCTTACCTCTACGATT
>JBDHDY010000478.1:0-3008 GCA_039591275.1 Gemmatimonadota bacterium
CTTGATGGATCCAAGAAAATCGTAGTGGTCTATTCCTTCAAGAACACCCCATGCGTGCTTGCCACGGGCAAAGTGAACGCGAGGTCGTCCACGGAGGTATTCCAGTTCCGGCGTGAGATTACCCACTACTACGCCGAGTGTGTTGCCCGAGAGCATGTCGGCATCATTCCCGGAATCCCCGGCCACCAACAGCCGCTCAGGAGGGATATTCCACTTGAAGCAGAGGAACCTAATAGCGAGCCCGGGAGATGCTCGGACGGGCAGTATGTCGAGCACAATCTCATGATCCAGAATCGTCGTCACCCTGAGGCCCTTTCGGCGAAGGTGCCGCCGGATCGCCACCGTCGAGGGTGCGTCATGGCGATCGACCTCGTAGCTGATCTTGAACTCGCTTTCGCCCTCGCTTACCAATAGCCGTAGTCCGGGAAGCCCGGCCATCGCATTGTGCACCCGGTCCGGAAACCACTGGTAATCGATTTGCCGCATCCACGAGCGGTCCACAATAATGCGATCTCGTCCGTAGTGAAGCTCGGTGCCGGAGGAAGTGATGAGCACGTCCGGGAGCGGGACGCGGAGTCCCTCCAGGATCTCCAACGCCTGGTTCAACGTCCGCCCCGTCGCAATGGCGAATCCGACCTCGTCCCCCGTTTCACCCAGTCGCGCTAGCAGGACCTTCAGGGCCTCTTCGTCTCCGGTGAGCGTATCCCTGATATCGCTCACGAGCATGCGATCGATCTTGGGTAACCGGCTTCGACGGACGGAGGGAAGATCGAACCCCGGCCGGCTCCCCGCGACAATCCGTGACACTTCCTGCAAATATCGGTCCGCGTGCCCCGACCAGGAGAACGAGCTGTGAACCTCGGCCAGGCCGCTTTGCACCCAACCCTCCCACTTCTGCTTAGCCGTCACGGCGTCGAGAATCGCTCGCCCCATTGCCCGGGCATCCAACGGGTCAACCAACACACCGTTTGCGCACGCTGCAACGATATCCTTGGCGCCGCCCTCGTCAGTCGCCACCACCGGCAGCCCGCTGGCCGCTGCCTCAAGGAGGGTTAGTCCGAAGGGCTCGGTCAGGGCAGGATTGACAAAGACCCCGCCCGAGTGGGCGGCAAGGCGGTATAGGTCGGGGACGTCTTCTGGCTGATGACTCTTCGGATAGGCCACGGATGCGTAGAGGTCGTAGCGGTCAATCAACAGCAAGATCTCATTGAGCACGCGTCGCGTTCCGGCCGGCAGCTCCGAGATATCGTCACGGTTACCGGCTACGAGCACGAGGTTAGCAACCTCGCGCAGTCTCGGCGTCTCCGCGAAGGCTCGGACAAGAGTGGAGAAGTTCTTGCGCTCATCGGGTCTGGCAATGGCCAGCACCATGGGCTTCGACGGATTCTCGAGGAACCGCTTGAGCTCGTCCGCAATGGGCGGAGGCTGCCACGACGCATGCGGCGGTGAGAACCGGCTGAGATCCACCCCCGGTGGGATTACCTCCATCCGCTCCGGTTGATAGTGATCGTACAGCTCGTATTGCCCGCGGACCTCTTGTTCGGTGCTGGCAATCACGAGGGCCGCCGTCTCGAGGGCTAGTTCCTCGGCCTCAATGCGATCGCGAAAGTGGTACCGCGCCTCCAGGGCCTCGGGATCCCGGCCTTTCTCGAGCAGGCTTGCTTGCTTGACCCGGCCCAGCGAATGTCCCGTGAACACGAAAGGCACGCCCAAGATCTTGGAAAGCTGTGCCCCCACGTATCCAGCGTCGGCGTAATGTCCGTGCACGACGTCGGGAGCCCGGCGCAGCGATCGGATATACCGGGTGAGCTGGTCCCGCATGCTGTCCAGGTAAGGCCACAGCCGCTCTTTGTAGAGATAGCGCCGCGGTCCAAAAGCAATCCGGACGATGCCCGCTCGTTCGGCCAACTGCTCGAAAGGCTGCGCATAAATCTCGTCGACGCGAGGGTCGTAGATCTGTCGGGTCGCCAGGTCCACCCGGCTCACTTCCGGTCGCCCGCCGAGCGCTCGAGCCTCATCCACCATGTACGCCGTCTGGCCACCCGTATCCGCGTCGTGCCCGAGCTCGATATCCGTCCCCCGCACCAGGCCGTGCACGCCAATGGACAGGACGTACAGGCCACTATCATCCACTTTCGGACTCCTTCACCGGGGTATGCTCGTTGCTCCAGAGTCCCAGGTGCTTGCGATACAGCGACCGGTCGTCGGTCGTGGCCCCCCTAACGCCACAGATGTCAGCTGCGAACCGGACCGCACGCTCGAGGGTCATGCCGGCCTCCCAACCGTGCAGCGACCCGGCAACGAACACCGCGCTGAAGGCGTCCCCAGCCCCCACGGTGTCTGCCGTCGCATTCACGGCAACGGCGTCGGCCCATTGTATCTGCCCACCCTCCGACAGCACAAACGCTCCATCCGCGCCTAGTGTCACGATAAGGGTGGGCAGGCGGTGACGGTCGGCCAGGGTCTTCGCCGCACTCACACATTGCTCCCGCGACACAACCGGTAACGCAGTGAGCACACGGAGCTCCGTCTCGTTCAGCTTAACGTTGGACGCATTTGCCAGGCTCCATGTCACCAGTTCCTCCGTCCACCATGGATCTCGCAGGTTCACGTCACAGAAAATAGAACCTGCACTCGTCGGTATAAGCGCCTTCAGACATCGGAGGGAGCGGTCTTCCCTGAGCGCTAGGGTCCCGTGATATAATAGTCCAATGGTGCTTTCGGAAACGGCAAAGCGGGCGTCGTCCGCATCGATGTAATCGTAAGCCTGGTGGGGCTCGATCTCGAAGCTTGGCACGTCCCTGGAAAGCGTGACAGTTACCCGGCCCGTCGGATGGGCCTCGTCCACCTGAATGCCCGATGTCAACATGCCCCAAGCACTCATCCGGCTCAGAATCTCCTGTCCGGCCTCGTCCGCTCCCACACGGCTGACCATGAGAGGGTCGAGTTCAAACCCTTGCAGGTGCCAAGCCACGTTGAAAGGTGCACCTCCCAGCACTTGGTGCCCA
>JBDHDY010000479.1:0-3003 GCA_039591275.1 Gemmatimonadota bacterium
TTAGACGTGAAGAGACTCGGTGAGATCTGCCGAGCGCGGGGGATCTGGTTGGTCGTGGATGCCATCCAGGAGATGGGCGCCATGGAAATCGATCTCTCGACGCAGTACGCCGACTTCGTGATCGCCGGCGGGCACAAGTGGCTCAACGCACCTTTTGGCTGCGGCGTCATGTTCATCTCTGACCGGGCGCTCGCGGAACTGGAGCCGGTTTCCCACGGCTACCTAGCGCTCGATCCCCCAGACGTTGGCTGGGGGCAGTACTTCCAGACACCAGACATCACCCCCTACAGAGAGTACAGTTTCCCTCGCGTAGCCAAGAAGTTCGAGATCGCCGGCACCTCCAACTATCCGGGTGCCGTGGGGCTCGGCAAGACGCTCAAGCTCGTGAATGCGATTGGTATCAAGAACGCCGAGGGCCAAATCCGTAGGATGACTGACCTGCTTCACAGTGAACTGGAAAGAGTCGGAGCCCGACTCGTATCGAATCGCAACCCCGAGAGCCGCTCTGGCATCACAGCCTTCCGATACCATAAAGATCCAGCGAAAGATCTCGAGCTATTGAACAAAATCCTGGACGACAGGATCATGATATCGATACGGTACACATCGAAAATCGGTGGGCTACGCGCAGCAACGCACTACTACAATACCGAGGAGGATGTCCTGCGCCTCACCGATGCCGTACGACGTCATTCATAGCCCTCAGTGCACCGCACACCACCCTGCCGCCAAAGAGGAGGGAGTGGGTCTGCGGCCCTCAGCGGATGTTCCATCCGTTGACCGGCCCACCGTGGAAAAACGCCGCAGGCGTCATGACACCGTTTCGCTTGAAGACGATGCCGTCCTTCATCACGAATTGGACATCACGCAGCGCGTCGATGTTCTCCAGAGGGTTACCCCCAACCGCTATGAGATCCGCTGCGAGACCCGGTTTGATTGGCCCGCGCGTGTTCTCAGTTTCGCTGACTTTGTAACCGCCCGTCGTCATGGCGCGGAGGATGTCGACCGGTGGAATGTGTGCCGCCTTCCAGGTCTCGATAAACTCGATCGCAACTTCCCCGCGCGTCATGCCTGGAACGTAATAGTCGGCGTCGGTGGAGAAGGTGAGCGGGACGTCGTTCTCGTACGCGTTCCGTAGTCCGGCGACGGTCCGCTCGAACCGTGCCTCGGTGGTATGCCCGGTCAGTGACAGGGGCGTCTCCGTGCCGGCGCGCCAGATTCCCTTCTGCGCCATAAGCTTGTGCATCTCGTCGGTCAAGCCCCGGTCGTGCGCAATGGACCACACGCCCGCCTCGATGGCGCGTCCCGCTCCCTCGACCGTCTGCACATGGCCCTCGACTTTCATCCCGATCTTCGCGGCCTCGCGAACGAACAACCCGATCTCGTCGGTCGTGTAGCCCCACGGCTTGCAGTCCACACAAATCTTGATCACTCGCGCGCCGAACAGCGCGTTCTGGCGGACGGCTTTCACCATCTCGTCGGGCGTATCCGCATCGAGGTACTCGGGGTAGACGATATCTTTCTGGATGGCCATTTCAGGTGTCGGCCAGAACTGCCCACCCATCCCACCGATGATGATGCCGGAGTTGATGATCGTCGGTCCCGGAATCCAGCCCTGTTCGATAGCTCGGCGCAACGCTGTATCCGCGTAATCGCCGGCGTTTCCCATGTCGCGGACGATCGTGAAACCAGCATTGAGCATCTGGATTCCGTTGGAGACAGCCTGGATCGCACGCAGCGGCGTACCATCTAACACGTATGTGAGGTAGTAGACGTTGTGCTCGGGCTCTTCTTTGTAGGTCAGCGCGAGGTGGTTGTGCGCGTCAACCAGGCCGGGCAAGACCACGAGTCCCGAGAGATCGATGAGCTCTGCGTCGCGCGGTATGGCAATGTCCGACCCAACAGCCGTGAAGTTGCCCCCCTCGATCAGGATCACCTGATCGGCGGCAATGATACCGAGTTCCGGGTCTACCAGGCCGCCGGCACGAATGGCCGTCACTTGTGCGGCGGCGACGGACGTCGTAACAACCAGCAACCCCACAGCTAGCAATATCGTTTTTGTCTTCGCAGGCATGAGCATGGATAGAACTCCTGATCGAAAGCAACGAGCGGGACAACTACCAACGAACAACCGGGCACCTCGTTGATGTGCATCCAGCACCCGCCAGTGTCAAGCCGTTTGCGCCACCCAACCACCGACTGCCAGGAAGGTGGGAGAAGAGGCTATCTACACGTTTCCGCGTGCGGCTCTACGGTTGATATCGCTCAGCGAGCGCCCGAATGTCGCGGTTTTCGATGACCCCGTCGGTCTTGCCCTCGATCGTGGCCTGAAGCATCGCCCGGCCAAGTTCTGAGGCGGACACCGTCAAGGCAGGAAAACGATGAAACAGCGGATAAAGCAGGCCGCCGAGTCGCTCCACAAACTGGCGGCCGTGGCGCGGCCCGTCGGGGTGGATGTATCCCGGACGCCAAAAGACGACACCGGCGAGCCCTAACTCCTGTAACGCCTGTTCCGTCTCGCCCTTGATTCGTGCCCACATCATTCTCGATCGGGTATTGGTGCCCTGGCCGCTCAAAAAGTGGAAGGTGCAGCGGGAACTACTCCGCAGCAGTGTGCGTGCGGCTGTGAGAGCGTAGTCATAAGTGATCTCGCGATATTTCGCGAGGCCCCTGACTTTCGCCTGCGAAACCCCGAGACAATAAAAGCACACGTCGAAGCCAGCGAGGTGCTCTGCGAGGGGCTCGAGGTCCAAGAAGTTCTGGCAGATCAACTCCCTGAGCTTTGGATCGTCGATGCCCAACTGGCGACGAGTCACCAGGACGACCTCGCTAACACGGGAGTCTGCACGGCACTGGGTAAGCACTCCTGAGCCGGCGGTACCGGTGGCTCCGAACACCACGACGCGCAGTGAGGTGGATTGGTTCGGTTCATTCATTGAAGTATCCAGATCAACGAGATCGCACCGCGCGTTCGATGAAGGCTTTGAGGTCCCTGCCCAAGGG
>JBDHDY010000480.1:0-3407 GCA_039591275.1 Gemmatimonadota bacterium
GGCCCTGTAGTCCTGGACAGCGTCGCGGCGTTTCCGGAGTCTTTTGCGCAGGTTCGCCTTGAGCACCTTGAGGGGGCCCTGCTCCGCATCGATGAATCTGTCCGCGCCATCGAGGAGCTTCCCTTTCTTATCGGTTGCCCCATCGATGGTGCGGATGAAGCAGAACACCTTCCCCTCCGGGTCGGGTACCCGGAGCGCCCCGGCGGCGATCTCCTGCTCGGTGGCTGACGCGACGCAGACGCGGCGTCGCTCGTCGTCCAGATCCATTCCCTGCGCTGCCGCGGCAAGGATCTCGTGAAGGCGAGCCTCAACCGGCTTCCAAGCCTCGTAGGCCTCATACTCACCGCCCGGTTTCCGTGGCAGCAATCGGTACTCGCCTGGTCCCGCGTTCTTGTCCCGTCGGTACCACTTCCTCAGGAACCTCCTATCGCTGGGAGTTGGGATACGCCGCAGTATTTGCCTGAGCTCGTCGGCGGGGATCTGAGGCGGCGGCGGGCACCACCCGTAGCGCTGGCCCAGCAGGACGATGAAGTTCGGGCGCGGCGTGGTCTTGAGGCAGCGCTCGATCTCGCCCAGGCATGGCCTGGAAGCGGGCTCCGCGCTTCTGACACAGGTCCCGCAGCCGCGGAAAGACGGCCTCATGGAGCTTGTTCCGCTCGGCCGTCAGATCTTCGAAGGTAGAGCTGACGAAGACGCGGAAGGTTCGGCCGGCCTGCAAAGAAACCACCTCCTCAGGTGGATGCCGGTGATAAGTGCCACGGTTGACGTGGCTGCCAGATAGACCGGCGGTGGATCTCGACGATGAGGTGTCTCCGGCGGAACATAAGCCGCTACCTGCGGCCTGAGGTATGTGGGATTACGGGCACCCGGTTGTGCTCAAAGATGCGGCCTCTGCAGGCGCGCAGCAATCTCGGCTTGGGTGTTCCGAGGTGTGCGAGTTTGTGAGCGAGTTTGGCCTCGTTAGGGTGACGAATAGCGGTGTCGCTGATACCACAGGATGATGAAGAAGTGCTTGCCCTGCATATGATTCCGCTGAAGAACGGGGTGACGGCGCAACGCTTTTAAGTCCCTTGCGTCTGCCATTCCGCCACCCCGGCAACCATGCGTAACTTTTCCCTTCTGAGCACTTTGCGCCAGCCCCTCCCTTTTCTAAACAGTCGCCGGTGTGGGATTGTAGTAAGAGATTGTTAAGTTTACTTTCCGAACGGGTACCGAGCCCGTATCGTAGCCGCACCCGCAATCCCCCCGCAGCGGGATATCGACCGGACATTGAGAGCGAGGCTTGCCGCCTGTCCGAAGGCAACGGTTCTGTGCCGTCAGGAGGTCGTATGAGCGACAACCGTGAACATACTGCTAACGAGGGTGGCCATGAGCCGCCAACCTCAGAGAGCTGGCTTGGCCGCCATGGTCCGTATATTCTGCTGCTCGTTTATCTGCTCTATTGCACGCAGATAGCGATGGGGATCTTCGGTGACTGGTTCGACTTGTACGACATGCTGCCGATTGTGGCGGATGCAATCATCGTGTTGTTCGTGGCCGCAGGTGTCGGGGTCGTGGCTAGGGTTGTCGGCCAGGCTGTCCGCCGGGCTTCATGGACAAATATCCTGCGTACTATTCTCGGGGAACCTAGCGGGTGGAGAACGTGGTATCCGAGCATCTTGCGTGATCCGGCGAGCGTCTGGGACAGACTACCACCCACGCTCAAGGTGCTGCGAACGGTCATCTGGTTGGAACTTTTGCTGTTGCCGGCTGGTGTCGTGCTGGTCATCTTTGTGACCCCAACCTTTCAGGCGGTGTGGGCGTCCCTCGGAGTTCAAGCTCCTCTAATGATCCGCACGTTAGAGTTCGCGGTTACAATCGGCGTTTACGTCTTACCGGTGATCACGTTGGCTGCCCTCGTGCAAGGCTGGCGTTGGCGTTCTAGCCGCGGCTTGCCTCTCATGGTCGCTTGCAACGCGTTCTTTTCGGTCAGTCGAGACTTCTGGCGGGATACCGGCGCACGACAGCTACTCAGAGACAAACCGTAGCTTAGGACATCCGGCGCCGCCGGCATGTCGAGCGACTGTTGTTATCGGGGATAAGAGCGGAGGGACTAGCCATGGCGAACGGCGGAAAGGGCCGCTGGATAATCATCGCGGCAGGAGTGATCTGCCTCGTCGCGGGGCCGATAATGTGGTTCCGCGATGGCTTCAGCACGGAGGGGGCGCTCACCCCTGTCTTTTTCACTTTGCTGGGCGTCTTCTGGTTGCTCTATGCTTGGAAGACCAAGGGTCCGAGCAAGACGAGCGGCAGCGACTAAGGTCGGCGACGGCCACGCTCCAAACCCTCCAGCGCCCAGCGAAGCGCGGCAATGGCACGAAAGAAAACGGGCCCGCGGTAGACGCGGGCCCGTGTGTTGCGACGTGACAAGCTGTTGATCAACCGCCAAGCCAGATCCCGGCTTCACCTACGGCGACCAAACTCGCTCTCCAAACTCGCGCACCCGGCATACACTCCTTTGCTGGCCTACACCCCGCAGCCAGATCCAAGTGCCGCAGGCGCGCAGCAATCTCAGCGTGGGTTTAGGTGTGCGAGATTGTGTGCGAGTTTGGCTTCGTTAATGCGCCGGCCATTCCGCCACCCCGGCTTCAGCCACTTCGTCATGTTAGACGCCTATTACGGTATGGAATCCCATGTGGATTGGGGGCCATTACACGCCGGTACAGGGCGAGACCTCCGGATGGGCTGTCCAAGTGTCGAAAGCCTCCCCAGCCGTCGGCAACTCCACGACGGTCTTTTCTCCCGGCAGGAGATCCGTTCGCTCCGTTGGGCCCAGCTCGGTACCAGTAGACAGGTGGACTTCGACTCGAACGGCACAGAGCGTCTGTCGGGTTGTGTCCTCGACCGTCCCCACGAAGGCGTTGGACGCGGGATCGAACGACAACACGAGCCTCGCTCCGTTCCGCGTCGCGTCCCAGGTGTCCCCCGGCCCGATCTGCTCGCCCGACTCTTCTCCTTCTCCTCCCGATCCGTGCTCACCACCCTCCCCGCCTTCACCATGCTCGCCACTGCCTTCGGACCTCGCATGCTCACCGGTCCCCTCGGCACTTGCATGCTCACCGGCTCCCTCGCGCGCCGCGCCTGACTCACCTGCCCCCTCGGCACTCGCACGCGGGTCGTCGGAACACGCGGCAATCCCCCAACACACGGCCACTGAGGCGACGATAGCGAACCACCTGCAAGTTGACTCTCTCATGGTCTGATCTCTCCACTTGTGCCCGGGCATGCCGCGCGCCGGGTCGATTGCCGTTTTTCCAAATCGTGATAACAAGGCAAGACATTGTCGTTTCGCCTGCGATCTCGACGAGCTACTCGTTCAACCACCCCGGCTTCGCATGTCCCAGTGTATCTGATCGATTGTGGGACCC
>JBDHDY010000481.1:0-3374 GCA_039591275.1 Gemmatimonadota bacterium
CGCTTCTCAGCTCACGAGACACGAGGCCGCTTTACTTGCAGCATCGCTCCCGCGACCCACCAGCTGGAATCCCCACAATCAGGTGAACCGCTACATGGCCCGCGTGGATCGCGTCGAGATCACGATCGTCCAGGCGAGGTTCTTGAGGAAATACGTGCGATAGTGAGAGAAGAGAAGTAATAACGGGGAAGGGAGGCTGGGCCTTCTCCCTTCTCACTTCTCCCTTCTCACTTTATCACAGCCGACTTCTAATCTTCGCCCAGATCAACAGCAGCACCGTGACCAGCCCCGCCAGGACTATCGCCCACGGCAGCCACGGATAGGCTTGCTTGACGCCGTCGGGAACGACGATTGCGCCGCCCAGTGCGCTCAACGCAACTGCCGACACCACCTGCCCGATTTCAGCGGCGAGCACCTGGGGTGGATAGCGTCCGATCAAGATGGGCTCCCACGGATCCACGTCCAACGGTATGCGTGCCTGCTTATCAAGTGTGATCCATGGCAGGCCGAGCGGCTCCTCACCTGCGCGGCGTTTCCCCATCCTGCGCTGCTGGTAGGCGGGCGCCTTGAACACCGTGTGCATCGATTGAAGCGGAAGCCGCTCGCTGTCCTCGAGGCGCAAACAGCGAATGGAACGCTTCTTACCGTTACTGCCGATGAGGAGGATCTTGTCCCCCGCTTCCACGCTGATGACCGCCATGGAGTTCTCGGCCAGACGGGCTATCGGCTTCTCCATGTCCTCCGGCAGCGCATGATGCACGAAGCACATCAAGTACTGCTGCTTGAGAAGTCTATTCAACAGGCTGGGACCGCGAAAAGCCGACCGGCGCACGACGATGGGGTGGGGAAGATCACCGCCGCCTCCGCCCGCAGGGTAGTGCACAAGCGTCGATTTGGTGCTTCCCTGCAAGATCTTTTCCAGGTGAATGGCGGTCCGGATCGTTTGGTCGGTCTTAATGGTGCTGTCGTCCAGATCGGGATCGACACTCAAGCACGCCGTCACCGAAGCGTCGCCATAGCTCACGTCCAGATAAGCGCCGTTCCTGACTCTGAGCTTGCGCTGGTTCGCAGGAGAGAGACGCACGATGTACGTGCCCGTGGACCCCGGCCGCTCGCTCGTGGCCGTCACCTGCGTCAACGTAATAGGGGGCGTCTCACCGAATCTGAGAAACATCACTCACGCGGTCTCGACGTTCGAGATGATTGGTCACCTCAAGGGATGGGCTGGGTGGCCTTCTCCCTAGTTTACCAGCCTTCCCTGCGGACTGACGGCTAGATCCCCCATCCCGTTATCCAACACCTCGATGAGCAGCATCCTGAGTGTGGGATCGTCGAGTAGCTCCCGATGCCGTGCCTCGATGGGTTCGCCTTTGAGAAGATCGGCTTCGTCGAACACGAGCGAGAGGATCTCCCGTTCATCCATCACAGGCCAATCAGGTGCCTCCCGCGAGAACATCTTCAGCAGCACGGGCTTGCCTTGATAGGTCACGATGTCGCGATCGAGATAGGCAGTGAGGTTGGCGAGCCGTGGGCCTCCATCGATATGAAATTCCCCCGGGACGGGAACCCGCAAATACATCTGCCCCACCTGTTCCGTCTGATCCATGCGGCGAAGCTCGTCATCCGTAAGCATGGTGACCGAGATCCACGACACCGCCCCGGGCTGGTGCAAGTAAGTGGCAGGCAGCGCGCCGTAGTGCACGAGGTGGCGCGAGTATACGACTGCAGTGTCGGCAAGCTTTCCAACGAACACCGGCACGGCGACTTCCGAGTCAGTGCCGTACTTTTCGGCGAGGCGTCCGGGACAGCCATTCGAGCCCACCGCCAGCACTGCGTGGCGATTCTCCAGGACGGCGTTCCCACACGCCTCGAGAAATGCGTTCAACGGGATTTCACCTGGCTGATTGTCCACACGCAGATCGTCAGTCGCGTCGCCGTGCGGCGTGATCTCGTGCACCTGGCCCCGGTAGTAAACGTACGAGAAGTCCGGTCGCTGCCCGGGATAAGCCAGGGGATCGTGCTCGGCGCCCGGGAACCGGTCGGCGGGCAGGACGGACATAGACGAGGCTCCGATGAGGGAGTAAGCGTCCGGCGATACGGTGAACAGCTAGTGGCGTAGGGAGAAGATAACGATGAGAAGGGAGAAGTGAGAAGGGAGAAGGCCCCGCCCCCTCCCCGGGGTGGTGAGGGGCCTTCTCACTTCTCACTTCTCCCTATCTTCTCATCTCCTCCGCCATCTCCCTGATCTTGGTCAGGCTCCTCACCATCTCGCTCCAGCCGTACCACAGTGCATAGTCGGGGTTGGCATGGAATGTCCCTTGGAACGCACGCATGCGGTGCTCCAAGTGCATGACGAAGAGTTCTTGCTCTATGGCGGTCGGCGCGTCGTGGAACATCAAGAGATCCGGAAAGGCGTAGGCATAACTCTCCGGCTTCTCCAAGGTCCCATCCTGATACAGTCCCGTAACCACCCGGATGGCCTCGGCCAGCAGATGATCGGCTTCCTTGATCATCTGGTCACCCTTCTCGAGTTCCCCCCGGGCAAAGTTCATGGAGTGGCACTGATGGCATGCCTGGAGCATCTTCTCGCGCTCGGTGTCAAACGCTTCCTGTGTCAAGCGCGCAACGTCCGCTGCCTGCACGACCTCGAGACGAGCGGTAGGATTGCCTTCGGGATCGAGCACCCCCAGAGCCTGCAGGATCGTCCCCCGGTCTGCCGCCCACTGTTCATCTTCGGGCATGGGTAGCCGCACCGCGAGGAAGCCCCACGCCGTCCGCACCTCGTGGTTGCCGTCCGGCATGTGGCAAGTCTGACAGGTGGGAGCGGCCACCGTCTCAGGCAGTGTGCCGTTTTGCTTCAGCAGATATCGCACACCGTGCTTGGATGCCGAATACATCTCCCACTGCGGATGGTCGAACCCCATGTGGCAAGTCTGACAGGCCTGCGGCTGTCGTGCTTCCTGTGCCGAGAAGAGGTGCCGGGTGTGACAGGCATCGCAGGAGGCTACGCCGAATCCCGCCCCGTCGGCCTTGAGCCCCTCGATCTCCTCTGCGGTCTTGAGCCCGATCTTGTGGCACCCACCGCAGCCCTTCATGCCCTCTGTGAGGGCCACCGGCAACGCGTGCGTTGTTGGCATGGCATTCATCGCGGCCCACGCAAGAGCGTGCTTGCCCGCCCTGAACTGCTGCGTGCGTTCCAAATGGCACGGCTCGCAGATCTCCGGCCCGGGCTGCTCGACGTTGGCGACGTCCGTTGCATCGCGGTGCTGCGCACCGTGACACACGGTACAGTTCACGCCGGCCCGGCGGTGTCGGCTAAGCTGCCAGTCCGAGACGATCTGCGGATTCAACTCGTTGTGGCAGTTCATACACGC
>JBDHDY010000482.1:0-4649 GCA_039591275.1 Gemmatimonadota bacterium
GGGTACGGCGTATGCGGCATCAAAACATGCCGTCCTCGGTTTTTCAAAATCCCTCATGCTGGAAGTCCGCAAGTCAAATGTCCGGGTGATCGCCATTTGTCCGGGGTCCGTGCAAACCGACTTTTTCGCTAAGGCGGGAATGTCGATCGGAAATCCCAGCCGGCTGCTTCGCCCTGAGCATGTGGCCGACGCGGTGCGGTCTGCCCTGGAGTTGTCCGAAGGGGCGCTCGTCTCCGAGCTAGACATCCGGCCGGCCAATCCATGAGCTCGGGTACGAAGCGGGGGAAAGGATGTCGCCAAGGTGGGTTGCCGTGGGCGTCGAGGTCGTCAATAATCCCGGTACCGCCTGACTGAGGTTTTGGCAGTTTGCTACAGAGTGCTTTTCATGGAAAAAACCTAGAGAGTCCCGGTGACCCCCTTGTGGCACTCACCGAGGCGGCGGCCGCAGCCGGCAATCTCCTGGAGTTCTGGCAGCGTGTCGTGGACCTGTTGAGCGCACTCGCCGGCGGGGGGCGCGTGCGGGTCACGTTCGCCGATGAGACGACGAACGGTGCCGTGGAGGCCGGAGCCGGTGAGGACCCTCCCGGGGAAGCGGTGAACGTCGAATGGCGAGAAGGCGATCGCCTGGTCAAGGCAATGATTCTACGAGGAGGGTCGCAGGTGGCCCGAGAGCAAGTGCTCTCGATCCTCAGGAGTGGCGCCACGCTGGCCGATCTGGTGGATCGCCGGGCGAAGCTCGAGCTGGAGCGACGCCGCGGTACGTTCTTGGTCGAGCTTTCGCACTGGATGAACGCCGGTGCGGGAGATCCCAAAACGCTTCTCCGCTACACCCTGCAGAGCGCCATGAACATGGCGTTGGCCCAGGCAGCGCTCGTAGCGGTCAAGAGCTCCGTCACCGGCGGTCAGGTGGCCGTGGCTGCTGTCGGCGACGTGGCGGAGACGAGGTCCGAGGCTCTCGAACTAACGAGAGATGCCCTTCAAGAGGTCTTCAAGAGTGGCTCGCCGCTCTTCATCCCGAGCATCGAACAGCGCTGCAAGACGGTACCCGCCTCTCTCCAAAACCAGTTCGGACCGGCAATGGTGGTGCCCTGTCAGGCAGGGGAGGTGTTGCGAGGCGCGCTTTGCGTCTTGCGCGCCGCCGAGGCCGGCCAGTTCGAGGCCGATGACGCCACCTACCTCGACATCGCAGCCTCCCATATCGCCGGCGGCCTCGAACTGCTCGACGCAATCGACAGCGCCCGTCAAGCCGCGCAGCGGGCCAAGGCGATGGTGGAAGGGAGCCCCGTCCCCATGACACTGCTCTCGGCTGATGGGAGCATAATTCAGATCAACGACGCCACGGTCGAGCTGCTCGGCGTCGAGGACAAAGAGGCAGCGGTGGGACAGAAGGTCACCGAGTTGCCTTTGGCGATTACGAGTCGACAGTTGAAGGAAGCCCTGGACAATGCGCAGTCGGGCATGCCCTGGCGGGGACGCGTCGACCTGGCACGCGGCGACGATATCCGATTGTGCGAACTCGTGGTGACCCCCCTGAGTGAGAGCGGGCCAGGCGAGCTCCTTCTGGCCATTAACGACCGCACGGAAGAGCTACACGCGCGGCGAGCGAAAGAAAAACGACAGAGAGTTTCGCAGGTTGGAGAGGGTTCAAAGAACCCACTCGCCAAGATCCGCATGGAGGCGGAGTTTCTCGGGCTCGGTGCCAAGGAGGGCGAAGCCAGGGCGGTGGAGTCCATCATCCGAGAGGTCGATCGGGCGGCGGAGATCGCGCAGGATCTGCTGCGAATAACCCAGAAGCCAAGCGGATCGGCCGAGTCGGTTCAGATCAACGATCTCCTACAGGAGATTCTAGAAATCCGGTCGAAAGCGCCTCGTCCCAAGCCGATAAAGTTCCGGGCACAGCTTGCACAGAATCTACCGAAGGTTGTGGCGCTGACGGGCGATCTCCAACAGGCGTTCACGAACCTAGTGACCAATGCAGAGGAGGCGGTCGCCGGCCAGAAGAAGAGGGAGATCGTCGTCGAGACCACAGTAGCCGATGGTCGGCTCCGGATCCGGATCTCAGACTCCGGCCCGGGCGTGAAGGAAGAAGACCGACTGCAGGTCTTCGAGCCCTTCTTCACGACAAAGGACCCAGGGTCCCCTACCGACCCTCGGTCAGGCACCGGACTGGGACTCCCACTGACTAAGCGGATCGTCTCGGAGCTTGGTGGTAAGGCGTGGGTGGAGGACAGCGACCTGGGCGGCGCCCGATTCGTGATCGAGCTTCCCGCCGAGCCCTCGTCAGGGTGAGTTGCAGGTCAGTCCGGTGACTCCCCAGCCGGTACGCGGTGGGTTCATCCCACCACTTTGACCAATGTCAGGAGCCGGCTGCCGACCCCAACAGGGATTTCCTCTTCTCTGAGCAAACGCAGACCTAGTCCGTGCAGCTGGTCGGTGAATTCCACAGGACGTAGGTGGCCGACGACCTCCGGCAGCGCCCTATATGCAAGCAACCACGCCTGCTTGACCAAGGCATTGGAAACGTGCATCGAGGCAACGACGATGCGGCCACCTGGAGCCAGAACTCGAGATAGCTCACGGAGCGCCGCGGGAATTTGGTCAGCAGGCAGCAGGTCGACGACGAACGACGCAACCACGCCCTCGAAGCTGCCTTCGGGAAACGGCAGATGGACCGTATCGGCCTGAACGAGCAGTGCCTGTGTCTGTCCATTCCTAGCACTCCGCCGTGCCTGCCGAATCATGGACATAGACAGGTCAACCCCTACGATGCGTGCGGACGTTTTTTCCGCAAAGGCTGCCAGAATGTGACCGGATCCCACCCCGACATCCAGAATGCTGGCAGGTCCGCCGGCAGAGAGCCGCTGAACAACCCGGATGGTCACCCGTTCCAGAAAGGACGGCATCACCCGCCCGTAGACGGGCGCCAGCAGATCGTAGAACGTCCGGATTCGCATTCGTACAATTTCACACGAAAAGGGAGCCGTTGATCAATGGGACATTACTACGACTCCGATGACCTCCCCCGGTTTTCGGAAATTGGTGAGGAAGCGGGCCCGCTGTGGGAAAAATTCAATGACTGGTATGGCGCGGTTTTCGCCGAGGGTGCGCTCAGTGAGCGTGAGAAGGCGCTCATCGCGTTAGCTGTCGCCCATGCGGTACAGTGCCCGTACTGTATCGACGCCTATTCGCGTGACTGCCTCGGTGGGGCCTCTCTCGTGCATGGAGTGCAGATGCGAAACAAAATCAAGCAGCTAGGAATGTAGGCGTGGGGCGCGTTCTTCCGACGTTGCAGAAACTGCACAATCCCCTGGCGTCGGGGTTGGAGCAGCAGCACAGGCTGGAGGCGCTCGATCTAAAGCACTCGTTCGACGAGTGCTTGGTCCGGGCAGACCTGCTTCCTCTGTACCCGACTGGTATCGAGGTCCTCCAGATGAACGTCGGCAAGAAGTGCAATCAGACATGCCGGCATTGTCACGTCGATGCGGGCCCCGACCGAACCGAGGTGATGCCCCCAGAGGTCGTCGCGCGCTGCTTAGACGTGTTGTCGACCACTACTATTCCGACCCTGGACATCACAGGCGGGGCACCTGAGTTACATCCGGAATTCCGAGGCATCGTTGAGCGGGCGCGCGCTTTGGGCAAGCACGTCATGGACCGATGCAATCTCACAATCCTCCTGCTGCCGAACTATTCCGATCTCCCCGAGTTCTTTGCGGAACATCAGGTGCACGTTGTATGCTCTCTACCTCATTACCGACCCAAGCAGACCGACACCCAACGTGGAGAGGGCGTATTTGACGACTCGATAGAGGCTCTGCAGCGCCTAAATGCCGTCGGTTACGGGAAAGCCGGCACCGACCTGGTGCTCGACCTCGTGACGAACCCAGTCGGCGCATTTCTGCCTGGCAACCAAGCCGCGCTGGAGCGCGACTGGAAGCGAGAGCTCGAGCGAAAGCACGGCATCGTGTTCTCGAACCTACACACACTCACTAACATGCCGATCTCCCGCTTCCTTGATTGGCTCGAGGAAAGCGGGAATCTCGAACCCTACATGGAGCGCCTCATCGATGCATTCAACCCCCTGGCGGCTAGAGGAGTCATGTGTCGCAATATGCTCTCGGTGGGGTGGGATGGGCGGCTGTTCGATTGCGACTTCAACCAGATGTTGGAGTTAGGGGTCGACAGCCAGGCGCCGCAGACCATCTTCGACTTCGATCTCAACGCCCTCAACCGCCGGGCCGTCGCGACGGCGCCACACTGCTTCGGCTGCACGGCGGGTGCAGGATCCAGCTGCGGCGGCGCAACGGTATCGTAGCATCCCGCCCGCGATGATACGCCGAATGCATCACGACGTACCGCTGGATATCTCGGGGCTGGTGCTTCACATGCTTGGCCAGCCGTAGTCATATGGCCAGGCTCGAGCAGGCAGTCAGCTGTTGATTCGTCGAGAAACGAAGCCCACCCGACCTGCAGCGCCGCCAGGTGACGGCCACGCTGTTCGAACGTGAATTCCGGCCAAACATCTACCGGCGGGACGATGCCTCCAAACGTCCCTAGTGAAGTGAGGACTTGTCTCGCGGTGGGAACCCGATGTACCATGATCGCCCAACGGAGGGGCCAGCGCCCGCGGGACCTGGCCTCTAGACAAC
>JBDHDY010000483.1:0-4413 GCA_039591275.1 Gemmatimonadota bacterium
CGGCGCACCTACGACTCGAAGGCGATCGTCGGCGTGGCAGCAGGCCTCGCACCGAACGAGTTCTCGGGTGGTGCCGCGACAATCGGCCCCGTCTGTCGACGGACCGAGTTCAAATTGGAGGAACGAAGTGGCTAGAAAACCCAAACCCATGGTGCGCGAGGGCAAACAGCTCGCGACCGTACCCAAGGGCGATCGTCGTCGCCTGAGTGACGGCAGGAACGCCTGGCGCAAGATGACACCCGAGCAGCGGCGTGAGTTCCTCGACTGGATCGAGTCCGAGGGTCTGGCGGTGGCGCGGTGAGTGCCCCGATGCGATGCGTCTACCCAGGCTGCAAGAACAGCCGCCGGACTCGAGGTCTCTGCCACGGCCACTACCAGACGATGCGGAGCTATGTCAGGGACGGTAAGGCCACCGAGGAGGACCTGCTGGCTCGCGGCCTTCTCATGCCCAAGGGCGAAGGTGGCGGCTCTGTGAGCGGCCACCGCTACTTCCTGCTCGGCAGCGACATGCGAGGTGACGCGTGAAGATGACACTGCAATGGAATTGCCCTGGCGGCGATCGCTATCACGTCGACAAGCGGACCCTCTTCGAGGTGGAAGTCGACTGGCCCTTTGTTCCCCGCGTCGGCGACCGCGTCTGCACGGTCCACGTCGTCGGTTACGATCGTGGCGACGGCGATTTATTGGTCGCGGAGGTTATGTGCGGCACGGGGGACGAGGCGATGATGCCGTACATCTCACTCATGGACGACGGCGAAGAATACGGCCTCCACACGGAGCGGCTGGAGGCGCAGGCAGAGGCTGCGCTCGGTTTCGAGGGCGACGGAGATCTGCACTTCTCGCACGTAGAGGTAGCGAGCGGGGAGACCCCGGATACATACAGCCTTGCGCTAATGAGAGGCCGCGGCCGCGTCGGAGGAAAACCGAACGCCAGCCTGGACGACGTCCACAGGGTGATTGACATCGTCTTTGGCGCAAAGCGATCCGAGGGGAAGGGCGAGCCCACCAAGAAGCCAGGCGTAGACAAAGATGGCGGCTGCGATGACCCATCCTGCGCTGACTGCTACGAGCAACCGGAGCAGCCGACGCAAGAGGAGTTCGATGCCATCCTTCAGGAGATCACCGACGAGTGCGGCTACATGAGCGTGCCGCTCGTCTACGAGGCGCTCTCGGAGCACTACAACAACCATGTGCTCGTCGAGTGGAAAGCGCGCAACGAATGAGTTGCACCCACAGCGCCACGTACCGTGCCGCCGATGGCACCATCCGCTGCGCCAACTGCCACAAGGTATTGCGACTCGCAAGATGAAAGTCTACCTCGGACAAACGCGCAGCGCCGACCTGGTCGAGCGACTCGCCGAGCTTGGCTTCGGTGAGCTTTGCTGTCGCGGCGAATTGCCGCCGCGCAGGCGCCCGTACGCCTACGACAACGGTGCATTCAAGGACTGGCGGGCCGATCGCCCGTTCAATCTGATGCGCTATGAGCGCGATCTGCGCTGGATGGCGTACACCAATTGCCTCCCGGACTTCATCTGTGCGCCCGATGTCGTCGGCCAGGGCCGGGAATCTCTCGACTGGAGCCTGTTCTGCACCGGGCCCGAGGGCGGGTGTGTCCCGGATGAACTCCGGGATCGCGTCTATCTCGTGGTGCAAGACGGCATGAGCGAGCGCCTTTTGGCGCCCCACCTCGATGTGTTCGCCGGGATATTCGTCGGCGGCACGCTGGAGTGGAAGCTGGAAACCGGGGAGGAGTGGGTGAAGCTGGCGCATCGCCGCGGCCTTGCCTGCCATGTCGGCCGGGTCGGCACCGAGGATCGTGTCCGATGGGCGCGCGATATTGGCGCCGACAGCATCGATTCAGCGCTTCCGCTGTGGAGCGAAGAGAACCTCGCGCGCTTCTGCCGGGGATTGGAGGACTAATGCACGACAACCGACCCACCGAGCCGCCCGAATTCGACACACCAGACGAGTGCCCGACGTGCAAACGCGTCAACCACGACCCCGAGAGCGGCGACCCGGTTTGCGAGTCGCACGCTCCGTTTTGTTGCGAGGGTTGTGAGCGCAAGTATCACGAGGGCCAGTACGCAGTTGTGAAGGTGGACGGGGGTGCCAGCTACATTGGCGACGACCGCGATGGAGGCTACTACCAGAGCGCCGAGGGCCCCGATGGCTGGTACGTCTCGAACATCATCGACTCGGACACTGGCGGCTTCGTCGACAACTACATCACCGACGACGGGCCCTATCCCACCGAGACCGAAGCCAACGAGGCTGGAGCAAACGGTCTCCGCGACTGGTGCCTCGAGAACGACGTGCGCTACGAGAAGCCGCTGCACACCCTCGGGGAGAACGGTTCGAAGGACGACTGATGGCCGAGCTGCGCCGCACCAGCGTGTGTTGGCACACCGGGCTGCCCCCGTGGCGCGCCGACCTGGCCGCGGCGGCAGAGTCGCTTCAAGACATCGTCCACGTCATCCGTGCACCGTGCGACCCAGAGCGCGGCGGCGCCGACAAAGGCGAAGGGCGCAACTGGGGCTCGGACTGGAAGAAGGTCGCCAAGCGCTCGGTGGACGACTGCTACGAAGACATCAACGCGCTGATGTCGGACGGCAGGGCGCGCACGTTCAACGCGATCTGCGTTGAGCTCTACGACAAGACGTCCAACATTCTTTGGAAGAAGAACCCCGACCATGCGCTGTGGCTCCTGGTCGAAGACGAAGTGCTCAAATGGACCTGCACCGCGCCCATTCTGTTTTTCGCAGCGGTGATGGAGGACGACGTGAAGGATCGAAGTATCTGCATGCACTGCTCGAAGGACTTCGAGTACGAAATCGGCACGGAGGACGGTGAATTTTGCGCCGCATGCCTTGTGCGAATTCGCGACGGCGCCGAGGAAGAGGCGGAAGAACTCTCGAAGCGTGCAATTGACCTTGAAGAGGAGCGCGACGACCTGCACGCCCAGGTGTCGCCCAACTCCACCTCGAAGCCGAGAAGCAAGATGCGGCCTTGGCCGAGATGGCTGCCGAGATGGTGGACACAGTGGAGGGTGAAGTCATCGGGCCCGGCGCCAAGACGGATCGGGGCGAGCGGATCGGCCCGTTCTACTGGGTCACCCCTGACGGCTCCGACGACGGCCACGAGGACGCTGTACCATCTTCATCCGCGTCGAAGACGATGATGGATCCCAGCGCCAGTTCGATGCGCTCTACGGCGCGACGTTCGACGACCTGTACCGCCTCGCCCAGCCCGACAAGCCGTTCGCCACCATCGAGCTGCCCGGCCACAAAGGAGAATACGTTGTCACCATCTTCCCCCACAGCCGATGACCGCGAGGACGAAATCGAGGACTTGCTTCTTGAGCTCGTCTGCGCCGAGGCCCCGGTTGACCAGGCCGCCGTCGACCTGGCTATCAAAACCCAGGAGCAACTCGCCAGCCTCGGTAACCGCCAGTTCGAGACCAAGCGCCAGCTCCTCAAGCACTACAAGATGGCGATGCAGACGCTGCGCTACCTCGCCCAGAGCGCACAAGGTCAGATGCCCTTCGCCGGCGCCTTTTCGAGAAGCACCATCGCTGATATTCGGCGCGGAATGAAGCTGGATGGGGGTTGAGGTTTGGCCCCCACCTCTGCTATGTACATAGCTCCTTGCGACTCGCAAGGTTCACCGACCAAGAGGAGGACACTTTGCCAAAGGCAAACCAGATGGCATCTCCGCTGCGCTGGCCTGCGGGCCGACCTCGCACCAAGCGCAGGCAGTCGAGCAAATTTGAGATTCAATCGATCGGCAAGGCCCGCGACGAGATTCTTCGCGAGCTGCGGCTGTTCGGGGCTCGCTACGTTGTCATCTCGACCGACCTGCGCATCCGCAAGGACGGACTTCCCTACAGCGACCAACGGCAACCCGACGACAAGGGGGTCGCGGTCTACTTCGACCACCGCCCCGACAAGAAAAGCGAGTGGGTCACGCTGTGCATCACCTGCGACCGCTGGGACGACATCCGCGACAACTTGCACGCGATCGCGCTTACGGTTGCGGCCTGGCGCGGCATCGAGCGCTGGGGCGCCTCGGAAACGTTCAAGCGAACGATCAACGCGTTCCGCGCACTGCCCGCCGCCGGCGCCGACTGGCGTGCGGTACTCGACCTGCCCGTGTCGGCCACCCTCGATGACGTCAAGCGCGCCCAGCGCGAGAAGGCTCGCGCGCATCACCCCGATCAGAAGGGTGGCAACCCACACGAGATGATTCGAATCAACCAGGCGGTAGAGGCCGCCAAGTCAGAACTGAAGGCCTAACAACAACCCCAAGGAGGACAGAGTGGCCAAAAAGCAAGAAGGACTGGAACCGTATGGCAAGTTGACGCTCGGCGAGAGCGTTGGCTTCCACAACCCGCGGACCCAGGTCGACGCAAAGGAG
>JBDHDY010000484.1:0-2958 GCA_039591275.1 Gemmatimonadota bacterium
GGATACACATTGTACCCGCTGCAGAGAATCATGTCCTTCTTGCGGCCGACGATATAGTGGTATCCGTCTTCATCCATGGTGGCAATGTCGCCCGTGTAGAACCAACCGTCCCGGATCACGTTCGCCGTCTCCTCGGGTTTTTTCCAGTAACCCTTCATGACCTGGGGACCGCGAATGAGTAGCTCCCCAGGCTCTCCCACCGGTTTATCGGTGACTCCGTTCTCCAGATCGACGACCCGGGTGTCGGTGTCCGGTAACGGGACACCGATGCTGCCCACCTTCCGTGTTCCATAGAAGGGGTTGCAGTGGGTTACCGGCGACGTCTCGGTCAAGCCGTACCCCTCTGAGATCTTGGCTCCTGTCAGCTCCTCGAAGCGCTTGAGCACCTCGACGGGAAGTGGTGCCGAGCCCGAGTTGCACATCTTGATGCTGGAGAGATCGATGTCGCCGATGCCCGGGTGCTGGTTGATGGCGTTGAACATTGCGGGCACGGCGGGCATGAGGGTTACCCGGCGCTTTAGGATGCTCTTGATCATCGTCGGGATGTCTCGCGGGTTGGGAATCAGCACCACGGCACAGCCCAGGTACACCGGCAGCAGCATCGCACAGGTCAACCCGAAGATATGAAAGTACGGTAGGCAGCCGAGCCACGTTTCAAGACCGGGCTCTATCCCAGTCGTCCATTTGCCGACCTGTTGCGTGTTGCATGCCATGTTGCGATGCGTGAGCATCGCCCCCTTGGAGGCTCCCGTGGTACCACCCGTGTACTGCAGGAGCGCCACGTCTTCCATATCTGTTTCGACGGCGGAAACGGCGGGAGTGGTTCTGTTGAGCAGCTTGCGGAAGTGGTGCAAGCTGGGTGCCTCCGGCACCTTGGCGATCATCGGTGGATCGCTCCGTTTAAGCTTCAACGGAGCAAGGATGTTCAACGGAAATCGCAGATACTCCGGAATGGAGGCGATGACGTAATGCTCGACGTTGAGCCGTTCGCGGATGCCCTCGACCCGGCTCTTGTACAGGAAATCCATGAGCACGGCGACGGTCACACCCGCATCATTCCACTGGTATTCGATTTCCCGTGCAGTGTAGAGCGGATTGGTCATCACCACGACGGCGCCCAAGCGCAGAGTGGCGAAGTAGG
Source organism: Gemmatimonadota bacterium (assembly GCA_039591275.1). Classification (GTDB taxonomy): domain Bacteria; phylum Gemmatimonadota; class Gemmatimonadetes; order Gemmatimonadales; family GWC2-71-9; genus JBDHDY01. Next base: position 1,142 of record JBDHDY010000484.1, read on the forward strand.
CGATCACCGTCTGCGGAAGATTGGGAGCCTGGATGGCCACCCGTGACCCCTTCTGCACGCCGAGCGCGGCAAGGGCTGTCGCCAGCCTGTCCACCTGATCCTTGAACTGGGCATAGCTGAGCCGGCCATTCATGAAAACCAGAGCCGGCCGGTCGCCGTACCGCTCAGCAGAGCGGTCCAACATCTGGGGGCCCGTCAGGTTCTCATACTCTATCGAGGGCGGTACCTGGTCTTCATAAGACTTGTGCCAGCGACGCTCTTCCACACTTTGCTCCAGGGGATTGGCACGGTTACTATGCGCGCGGCGGTAGCTTGTAGTCAATGAGAGGAACGAAGGCAGGAGGGGCAGAGGGGGCAGAAGAGGCAGAAGAGGGAGACAAGCGCGGTCCGCATACAGGGGCATAGAGGACCGCAACGCACTGACCGCCTGTCCGCCTGACCGCCCGGGAGAGGTGAGGGGAGCGGTGAGTGTCACTTGTGACCGGCGTCGCTGGGCGTTAGGGTGTGGTGCCTTAGCTTTCCTCCCTCGGGTGACGGACCCCGTCCCCGCGCCCAGCGGGTCGGGTGGACGGCGGGTTCGAGCCGAGGGCGCACCTCCTTCTCCAGGCGCCGCGGTGGCCCCGGCCCAGACCGGAAGGCCGGCGATTCCGTTCCGGCCGAACAGCGGAAACATGAATTGAATATCAGAACCCTTTCGCAGATCTTCTCCTGGATTGCGCCCGGCGGGTTGGTCTTGCTGGCCGCCTGGACCTGGGCGACCACGGCGCCGGAATCAGAGGCGCTGGCGACACTGGCGAGGGGCTATCCCTACGCCATCTTCGGCGGCGCGATCCTCCTCGCATGGCGGTTCCATCGAAGTCGTATCGCGGCTGCCATCCTCGCCGTCGGCGTGATCGAGCGGGGGCTCCAAACTGCCGCCGAACCAGAGCTGGCGACTGCCGTCGGGACCTGGGCTTTCTTCCTGCCGCTTACCCTAGCGGCGATGGCTGTGCTCTCCGACCGGGGGGTGTTCACCAAGCAGGGCATGCTCCAGCTGGGCAGCGTGGTAGTGATGCTCCTCATCGCGATCCCGCTCGCACGGGGCCAGCCCGATTTTTGGGTTCAGTTCGTCTCTGCCCCCTCGTCGGAGGGTGGATGGCCGCTGTTTGGCGACGTATCGCCGCCGGGACGTTTGGCATTCACTGTCGGTTTCGCCGTATGCGTGACGTACGGCATCCTGCGAAGAAAGGCGGTGGAGAAGGGACTCATGTGGGCCCTGTTGACATGCTACATGGGTCTTGGCTCCCCTCCCGGTACACCAGTCTCTACAGCGTACTTCCTGGGCGCGGGCCTGATTCTCGCGATCTCCGTGGTGGAGACTTCGTACGCCATGGCCTACCAGGACGAGCTCACCGCGCTGCCGTCCAGGCGAGCCATGCCCGCCATGATGTCGTCGCTCGGAAATCGATACGCCATCGCGATGGTGGATATCGATCACTTCAAGGGTTTCAACGACAAGCACGGGCACGACGTGGGCGACCAGGTCTTGCGGATGGTGGCGAGCAAGCTTGCCAAGGTCCAGGCAGGTGGTCGAGCGTTTCGCTATGGGGGCGAAGAGTTCACCATCATCTTTCCCGGCAAATCCCTGCAGGAGGTTTGGCCTCACCTCGAAGCCCTGAGAAAGACGATTCATGGCAGTACGTTCGTGGTCAGGGCGCCGGGCCGGCGACGCCGGAAACCGGGCAAGATTAGCGAAAAGATGAAGAGTCGGCCTCGCAAGACACTCACCGTGGCGGTGAGTATCGGCGTTGCGGAAAGGCGGGCGCGATTCCCCACAC
>JBDHDY010000485.1:0-2948 GCA_039591275.1 Gemmatimonadota bacterium
GCGTCGCCTACTTCCTGCTCACTGAGTTCCAGGGCACCACCTTCCACCATGGTGATGGAATCGGCATTCCCCGCGACCACCAGGTCGATAGTCGATTCATCCAGTTGTTCAAACGTGGGGTTTATGATCCACTCGTCGCCCACCCTCGCCACACGCACTCCGGCGATCGGGCCAGTCCACGGCACCCTGGATACGCTCAGCGCTAGCGACGCGGCGGTCAGGCCGATGACGTCGGCATCGTTCTCTTGATCTGCCGAGAGCACATACACGAAGATCTGCACTTCGTTCTTGAAGCCCTTCGGGAACAGCGGCCGCACGGAGCGGTCAATGAGGCGTGCCGCGAGGATTTCCTCGTCGGAGGGTCGTCCTTCACGCTTGATAAAGCCACCGGGGAACTTCCCGGCAGCGTAAGTCTTTTCCCGATATTCGACAGTCAGAGGAAAGAACGGTAGCGAAGACGTGGAGTCGGCAACCGTAACCGCAGCGAGGACCATCGTGTCACCGAACTGAACGAGGGCGCTGCCGGCAGCCTGTTTCGCCAGGCGTCCAGTCTCGATGCGAATCTTCCGCCCGGCAAAGGCCCGCTCAACCTGATGTACCATTGTGATTCCCAGAAAAACTCAGAGAGAAAGAAGAAAAGACGTCCAGCAGCCTTCGCCCAGACGCCTCCGCTCGGCGTGCCGCGATCAGTGGCGCAGACCCAGCTCGCTGATGAGCTTTCGATAGCCGGCCAAGTCAGTGCGCTTGAGATACCCCAACAACCGGCGTCGCTTGCTGACCATCAGCAGCAGGCCATGTCGCCCGTGCAGGTCTTTCTTGTGATCGCGGAAATGCTGCGTCAGAGAATTGATTCGCTCCGTGAGAAGCGCCACTTGCACCGGAACCGACCCGGTGTCATTCTCACTTCTACCATGATTCTTGATAACGTGCTGCTTGTCAAAACTCATCAAAAATGTATCCTCACGAACGCGCGGGCGCCGGTCACAACTTGCCCGTAATTTATTTTAGCATAACAATATAGCCCCCCGCTCAATCCGTGTAAACCCGACCATGTCTCTCGACCCTCAAGACCTGACCGGCCAAACCCTGGGCCCATACAAGATCGGCGAGCTAATCGGTGAAGGGGGGTTTGCCTGGGTGTTCGATGGTACCAGGACCGACGACGGCGCACGGGTGGCCCTAAAGGTCTTGCGGCCTCGCTACGCGGCGGACCCCCGATTCGAGAGCAGATTCCGCAACGAGTACGAGGTGGCCGCCAGCCTCAAGCACCCCAATATCATCCGAATCCTGGACGTGGGCCGCGAGGGCGGCGTGACCTATTTCGCCATGGACCGCTACCACGAGCAGCTTTCGGATCGCATCGACCGCTACGGGCCGCTCGCCGAGCAGGCGGTCGTTGAAATAGCCAAGGGAATCGCGCAGGGTCTCGCATATGCCCACCAGGCGGGGATCATCCACCGAGACGTCAAAGCCGGGAACGTCCTCCTAGGGAATCACGACCGTCCGATCATCACCGATTTTGGCATCGCCCGGGCGGTCTCGGGTTACGCTTCAGCCACCGGCGTCGACATGACAATCGGCACGCCGCACTACATTGCCCCGGAGCAAGCGCAGGGACGCCCGCTCGATGGACGGACTGACCTCTACGCCCTAGGGGTGACCCTGTACAAAGCGACCACAGGGACCCTGCCCTTTCGCTCGACAGACTGGTTCGAGCTCGCCCGCATGCACGTCGAAGATCCCCCCGAATCGCCCCGAAAAAAGAGCCCAGACCTGTCCAGCCGCGTGGAACGGGTCATCCTGAAACTCATGGCCAAGGACCCCGACGACCGGTACCCGTCGGCGGACGAGCTTGTCGGCGAGCTGGAGCAACTGGAGGATCCATCGAGGCGCACGGAGACCTTCGGGCGAACCTCCGTGATTCGGGCCATACTAGACAGCTCCCCTACATCCCGCTGGCGTAATGCGGCAGCCGCAGTGCTCGTCGTGGTGGTCGTGGCACTCTTGGTGGTGCTGTTGACCAATAGGTGAGATTGGCCGGTGGTCGGGGATCGACGATGCGGCCCGATCCTCTACCTACCGAAGACGCGAAGGATGTCGTTCGTGACAGCCAGCGCCATGATGCCAAGCAGGATGACCAGGCCGAATTGCGTCAGCCGCATGCGAACATTCAGGGACACCGGTTTGCCCCGGATGCCCTCAGCCACGAGAAACACGAGGTGGCCACCATCGAGCACCGGGATGGGGAGCAGGTTGAGGATGGCGAGGTTGATGGAGAAGAGTGCCATGAAGCTCAAGAAGGCCTCGAGGCCGGCCCGGGCGAATTGCCCTGAGAGCTGTCCAATCAATACAGGCCCGCCGAGCTCCCGCGGTGAGAGCCGTCCCGACACCAGCCCCCGCAGGGCAAACCAGATGATCCCGGCATCTGCCCGGACCCGTCGCGCACCTTCCACCAGTGATGCGCTGAGACCGAGTCGCACCCGACTGTCAGCAATTTGCGGCCCGACCCCCAAAAGGCCGATCTCCAGTTCCTCTTCCGTGTTGGGGTCGCGAACGGTTTGGGCGGTAGGAGCAGCCGAAAGCGTGACTAGTGAATCCCCCCGGAGCACTGTGAAGCTCAGCAGCTCCCCTGGGCTCGCCCTGACGATCTCCACCAACTCCGTCCAGGCCCTGATCGTGTCCCCGTCCGATCGCACAATGAGATCGCCGGCTTGGAAACCGGCCTCATCGGCAGCCGAGCCGGGCTGGATCGAAGCAATGCGTGCATCCCAGAGCCGGACCAGGGACTGCATCACGGCCATGCGGTCTTCCATGGCAAAGCCATCGATATGAAGAATCACGGGATCCAGACGCCCGACGAAATCGAACCGGATACGCTCCGAGCTCGGATCCGAGAGCTGCTCGATGATGTCGTTCCAGGTAGTGACGGTATCGCCGTTGATGCGAGC
>JBDHDY010000486.1:0-3129 GCA_039591275.1 Gemmatimonadota bacterium
GAGCTCACCCCTCCACATCTCCCGCTGCAAGCCAGTTCCAGACGGCACCATTAGAAACGCTCCGAAGAGTCCTCGGTGGGCCGAGATGGCTGGTGATCACAGCTGGCAGCCGGCCGCTGGCAGCGGGTAGGAAGGATGGGAGGAAGAAATGCTGCGGATAGATGCTGATGATCTGCTTGGGCGCCCCGCACCACCCCAATTCTCAAAGCCGCTCTGTAATGGCGCAAACCGCAAGCAGTTGTGGTTCGCTCAGGCGCGAACCGACTACGCATCTATCCGCAGCGATCTCTCGTCGCTTGGCCTTTGCAGGAGCGCATGCCTCTGAACATGACTTTTTCGGGGTGAAGAGACAGTGAAGATTCCGTGAACGGCGGTCTGGGAGGCTTTCAGCAACGCCACCGACGTCCCGCGTAGTGTAAGCGTCGTTCCCGCCCAAGAGACAACCAGCCATTTGACCAACTCTTTCACGATCTCGGCACGGTCCGCCGACGAGCCGCAAACCGAGTCTGCATCTCGATCACGCCGTCCACCACCATGAATCACAGAAGCACTGCACGACGGTGGGCCGCAACGAATTCATGAAGCATAAGAGGACCTCTCACAACATCTTCACGTACTCATCAAAACGTGATCCTCATCACAACAACATTTCGAGATACCTACTAGCCCCTCGCGAACATGCGAAGAAAATTCTTTTGTGCGCAATATCACCAACCTCAAAGGGTGATCCTGCCCACAGACTCTGCTCCCACGATATGCGAGTGTAGCCCCTGCACTCCGTTGCAGATACGCGAAACATGACGGCGGCTGAGTTGGAGAGTTGCGCTTTTCGGCAACCGGCCCTCATGAGGACGAATCCCAGCCGCGGCACGAGTTACACAATCACACACTGGGTAACACTCACAACAAGCGAGCGAGGTCATGAAAAAACTCTCACTTGTTGCCACGGCACTCTTCACTCTCGTTCTGATGAGCGGTGCCTTCGCAACAGCACAAGCCCAGGTCTCATTTGGACCTCATTTGGGCGCACACCTGGATGCCGAAGAGTTGCACATCGGCGCGAATGTCCGCATCCCGATCGGCACTCCGGTCGGTGGCAGTCGTTTCCAACTCAACCCCGGGTTCGAGTTCTATCCCTTCATGGAGTCTGGATTGTCCATGTGGCAGATCAACATGGATGCCGTGTATCCCTTCCCGACAAAAGTGGTCGAGCCCTACGTGGGTGCCGGCCTGGCTGTAACCCACGTCTCAGTCGACATACCTGGTTTCGGTAGCGCCAGCGACACCGACGCAGGTCTGAATCTGAAGGGTGGTGTGATGTTCGGCGTGCCAGGAATGCCCCGTCCGTTTGCGGAAGGCGTGATCGGCGTCGGAGGTACCACCAGCGACTTCATGCTCAGAGGCGGCGTGTACTTCACGTTTGGCAAATAGGGCGCTAACCCCCCTCCCTCCTCTCCCAGCTGCCAGCTTCCAGCTGCCCGCTGTGAGGGTACGGGCGAAATAGAGATGTCCAAAGAAAACCCCGGGCGAACGCCCGGGGTTTCTGTTATCCCAACCACACCCCTCCTACCCGCTGCCAGCGGCCGGCGGCCAGCTATGAAGCCGGCCGGGTGACGCATGTGCTTCTGGTAATCCTCACAGTCGCCCCATGGGGAGGAGGGGCGGACGGTCCGCCTGGGTTGTGAGCGGTTGGGCGGGGGACCGCCGGGGAGGAGTGCGGAGGGGCGGCTACGGCCTCCGATTCCTCCGCAGTCTGCGCAGCCAACGTCCACCATGGATCTTCATGTCGATGAGATCATCTACCGTCACGTCCTCGAACTCCTCCAACATGTCTTCGGCAAAATCAACAGTGACCCCGTGGATGCGCATCTGCACCAAATCGTCCGCCCGAATATCGTCGAATCCGATCTCGGCCATGCCTCTGACAAACTCCGACCTGACACCGTGGATGCGGAACTGTAGAAGATCGTCCGCTCCGAGACCGCTGTAGCCCAGCCGGCTCATCTCCTCAACGAATGCCGGCCGCACCCCGTGAATACGGAACTGGACGAGATCGCGCATGGGGAGATTCTCAAAGCCCAGCTCGGCCATGTCCCGGATGAATTCGGGACGCACACCGTGAATCCGCATCTGCGTGAGTTCACGCTCGGAGAGGTTCGTGTAGCCGAGGCCGGCCAGTTCCTCGATCCACACGGGCCTGACACCGTGAATCCGGAATTGGATCAGGTCGTCGAAGTTGAGATCGTACCCCAGATTCGTCATCTCCCGAACGAAGTCAGCCCTGACGCCGTGAATGCGGGCCTGCACCAGGTCGTCAAAGGAGAGACGCTCATAGCCCAAGTCGCGCAGGTCCTGAATGAAACTCGGCCGGACCCCATGAATGCGGGCCTGGACAAGCTCGCCCGATCGCAAGTCCTCAAAGCCAGCATCCGCCATTTCCCGAACGAAGTCGCGGCTCACGCCGTGAATGCGGAACTGCAGCAACTCCCTCACCGATAGACCCTGGTAGCCGAGCTGTGCCATTTGCCGAATGTATTCGGGCGTGGCGCGGTGGATGCCCATCGCGATGAGATCGTCAGTGTCGACGTCACGATAGCCGAGAGCCTGAAGATCCCGAACGAAGGTGCGGCTCACCCGATGGAGCGCCATGGAAAACACCTCCCGATCGCGCAGATCGGGGTAGCCCATGTCCGCCATGCCGCGGACGAACTCGCCGTTGGGAGTGAAGCTGAAATCGCCCCACCCATTCCAGTCCCGAACCCGTCCATCGAAGGCGATCGTCCCTGCGTCGCGCCTGAGCTCGAACCGGATCGCGGACGATCCCTCCAGGTCGTCGATGTCGAGATCCGCAAACTCGTCGGGATCGATGGACAGACCGTACTGGCCCCGGCGGCGGAGGTCCTCATACAGGCGGAGGTGAACCCAGCCCCTCCGGTCGTCAAAATCCGCCTCCCACTCCCCTGTGATTGTCTGGCTGACGGCCTGCCCGTTTGGGACCAAGGCCCCAACAATAAGAACCAGCCCGCCGAGGATTGCCGTGCGAGTCATGTCTCCGCTCCGCGTTCGATCGATTTCAGTACTCTACCAACGTTAGATGCCGGGAGGACGTGATTCGTTGGGTGGATGGGG
>JBDHDY010000487.1:0-2936 GCA_039591275.1 Gemmatimonadota bacterium
CAGTGATCGGGGCGCCGACGCCCTGCAGAGCATGGTCGTCAACTACTTGAACGCCGGCGAGGGTCGTGAGCTGCTGATCGAGGAGCTCAGCGAGGCGCTCGAGCCGGTCGTCAAACGAATCAGCCAGCAGGTCGGCGCCAACCAGGAGGCGCGAATATCGGTGTTCTCGAAGACTCTGGAGAAGTTGGGTCGATACAAGAAAGGATCGCACTTCGCGCTCGACGGCTTTCTCAACTCGACGGAGGCGCAGGAGATCGCGGAGCAAGGGCGTGCGATCGTGCTGACGAAGACTATCCGTACCGGATTCGGATACGTGAGAGAAGCCATACACGACCACATCGAGAAATTCCGGCGAGCATTCGGTGCGGGCTTCTTGGGCATCGCAATATTCGACCAGGACGAGCGCACGCTCGTCGCATTCGTCGACGACCGGCAGTTCGCGGATCGTCTCGACCGCGACAGCGCTTTGATCGAGCTGCTCAGAGCCCCTTACGCCGAGCTTACTCGCGAGCAGGCCGTCGAGCGCTTGCGAGCGTGGTTCGGGGAGAGTGCGGTGTCCTTCGTGCACACGGACTGGTCGCTCGGCCACGCACTCATGTCCGGGCGGGTATGGCGCCAGCCGGCGACGCTCGATCAAGCCGTCGCGATTGTGGACGCGGGCAGCGGCCACATGGTTGCGGTCGTGAGCCGCAGAGAGCTGGTGACGGGGCTCGTCGACTGATGCCTGGCTGAACTTCTTCAGATTCTACTATCCGACTCTCATTAAGTCGAAAATAAAGGCTATCATTATTTATTATTTATTTGACATTTGCCACATTGTGGCATAAATTCAGCTAAAGTTCGCATTCGTTATTTGGATGCTAACCGCCTCCGTTTATCTGAGTCTCCATTCATTCCGCCCACATTCACGGATTTATGACGCGAATCACTATTACAGGACGAAAGGACCTGATACCATGCCTACCTTCCACCCTGGAAACATCGTCATAGACAAGAACTCGCAGTTCGGCCTCGTACATTTACCACCCGCTCAGCCTCTGCCGGACTGGCCCGACCTGAACTTATGGGAAACGTCGATAGAAAGGGGGCTTGGCCTCATCGCCGGCAACAGAATCGTGGGCGTGGGCAACACCGTGCTTCGTAATGTAGAGCACAGGCCCGACGGCAACACGGCGGTCTACATCGTCCCGGCGCCTGGTAGGGACATAGCAAAGACTGACGGCATAATCTCGCCCGGCGGTATCAACACCACGGGCACGCCGGCGATCTTCGTGACCTGTTCGTTTAGGGACGCCTACCAGGAGTCTCTCCTCACCGGAGTATGGGGTAATCCACCGGGGGTGCTGTCGCACGAGTTGGTGCACGTGCTCATGACCATCCACCGATTGAATGAGCCGGCCGCCTTTCCGTCGCGGTCGCGGTCGCGGTGGCGAGGACGAGGAGGGATGCGGGCTTACCCGTCCTTCAACGAATTCTGCGCGACCACCATACAAAACATGATGCTCTCAGAGCACGGGGCCCAATTGGCCGATGGCTACAGCTACGGTGCTGACGATCCCGACATTATAAGCGCGCGCCTTGTTACGCAAAATCCGGGTCCATTCGGCCTTCAGGCCGACAACTTGCTCACGGACACCGCTGCGTTCGTTGCGAGAAACAGGCCGCCCCTGTTTTTTTTATGGAATAACAATAACCTGCGGAGGTTCACCCGGTCGCTTGCCAACAACCGCCGGGCCACTTTCAACCCGTTTCGTGAGCTGCGCAACCAGCTCCGCGCGTCGGGCCGCTCGGGCCGAATCAACCCGGGAACTCGGGCTCGAAAGCCTGGGCCGCTTCGAAAGATTCCGCGTCGCCGCCCGATACGAATACCGTAGTGTCCCGTCAAGTTGTCCATGCCTGATCGGCACTGCGACGCATGAAACAGGCTGCACTGACTGAGGCGTCGGCACAAAGGGCGGCCACCACTTTTTAGCGCATCACGGATGTCCCCATTATTCCATTATGCCTAGTTTTGCCATTGACCGGTTACCCGTTACCTGGGTTGCTTTGTACATGAATTTCATAAATGCTCTTATTCGAGCTGTATGTCGCAAATCGGGATGCGTCAATATCCAGATGTTGCGATGAAACCTCCGTGGTACGTCCATTACCTTTACAAAATCAGGATCTGAATCCCCCACATAATGGGGCAAAGGAGCAATCCCAAGGCCTTGCTGAGCGATTTTATAGAGACCGGTGAGCTTATCACTGCTTGCAATAATAGCCTTAGAAGGCACATATTTTCGTAACCATTTAATTAAAGGAAGCCCGGCTAAAGCCTCGTTAGGAAATAACATACTATGTGACGAAAGATCACCGACTTTTTGGGGTTTCCCATTCCGATCGACATAATCTTTAGAAGCATACAGCCCAATTATGATTGGAGCCAGTTGTCGTCCCACCATGTAATCAGGATGTTCGTTCACCGTGGGAATCACGATGTCAGCCTCACGCCTGGAAAGGTTGGTAAAGCGGGTTTTGATGTCAACATCGATAACGATGTTGGGATATTCACCCTTGAATTGCCGAATATAAGGCGGTAACCAATAATAACCCAAGGTGTCGGTGGTCGAGATTTTAATTGTGCCACTCAGGCGAATGTCTTTACCTAAAAGTTTACGATCGATTTCGTGCATCCAGTCGTCGATGCGCTGCACCTGCTCGAGTATTTCTTCTCCTGCTTCCGTTAAAACATAGCCCGTCTTCAGCCGCTCAAATAATCGCACGTCCATTTTATCCTCAAAAGAGTTGATACGCCTGAAAACGGTAGAATGATTTACCCCCAGCGCCTCCGCCGCTCCCTTTAGACTCCCCAGGAGCGCTACTTTCAAAAAATATTGATAATCGTCCCAATTGATTCTGTTGTGCATTTTTGCAAACTTAGTTTTCAATAATTG
>JBDHDY010000488.1:0-2929 GCA_039591275.1 Gemmatimonadota bacterium
AGCCCAAGTAGTGCGAACTGGAGAATCAGTATGGATATTCAAGGACTTTATAAGACCAAGTAAGTACTTTATAAGACCAAGTGACGTTACTGAAACCGGTGGGTAGGGCGGGTTCCTGAGTGCGTATGCTGGTGAAAACGATCACTGATTCCGGTTGATTCCGATCACCCAAACCGGACAAATCGATCAGGTAATCCGGTTCAAAACGATCACTCCAGGGAGGAGACGCTGGATTGGAACTCATCATAACGCTATTTGGGGTCGTTCTTCAAGAGGGAATGAACCTTTCGCATAGATTCTCCGATTAAATTGAGCCGATAGGCATTGTGGACGAGACGATCCAGGACCGAATCACCGATCGTAGGGTCCTGGAAGCGGGCGTGCCAGTCTTCAATCGGGACCTGGGTGGCGACCAGGGAGGCAGAGCGGCCGTAGCGGTCGTCGAGGATCTCGAGCAGGTCCTGGGCCTGGGAGCGAGAGAGCGGGTCGCGCAGCCAATCGTCGAAGATGAGCAAATGGGTGCGGGCCAGGGTGCGCAGCAGCGTGGGAAAAGAGCCGTCGGCATGGGCCAGTTCAAGCGCCTGCAAGAGGCGCGAAGTGCGGAAATAACGCACGTTGTATTCGGCCTGGCACACGGCACGCCCCAATGCGCTGGCCAGGAAAGTTTTCCCCGAGCCGGTTGCGCCCAGGACCAGCAAATTGAGATGGCGGCCAACCCAGCCCCCCTGGGCCAGTTCGAGGACCTGCGTGCGTTTGATACCGCGTTTTGGGGACAGGTCCAGGTCTGCGATGGTGGCCTGCAGCGGGAAACGAGCGGCCTTGATACGACGGCGGCGGCGATTGTTGGCCCGGTGGGTGAGCTCGATATCGACCAGCATGCCAAGGCGCTCTTCAAAGGATAATTCCGCATACTGGGGGTTTTGGTTCTGCTCTTGGAGCGCATTGCGAATGCCGGAAAGTCTAAGCTGGGTCAGTTTTTCAAGCAGGGGTTGAGTCAGCATGGAGGTCTCCTCAGTTGTAGTAGTTTGGGCCGCGGATGTTATCGTGCGGCGGCAGGGGAGTGTCGGATGTGGGTTCGAGATGGAGTTGGTCGAGCTTGTTCTTGAGAATGTTGTTGACCCCCTTGTAGGAGCGGATGCCGGCGGCATTGGCCCGCAAGCTAGCAGCTTCCAGCCGCTCCGGAGAGTAGCGTTTGGCCAGGCCCAATATCCCCAGACAGGTGCGGTAGGCCTGCTCGGGATGCCGGCGGGAATCGAGTGCCCGGCTGATGAGTTCGGCGGTCTGCTCGCCGATTTCTCTCGCCCAGCGCAGAAAACGCTTGGGCGACCACTGGCTGTAGAACTGATGCTCGGGCGGCATATGCACGCTGTGGGTGGAAAAACGTCCTTTGGCCTTGGAACGAGGATGGGAGGCGACCCTGCGGCGCTGGTAGAAGATTTCCACCACTTTTTCAGTCGCCCGGATGTCCACTTCTTTCCCAATCAGGGTGTGCGGCACGCTGTAGTGGTGCTTTTCGAAGGCCACGTGGTAATCGATGTGTACGCGGGCACTCTTCCAAAATGCAAACTCATAGGGCTGGACGGGCAAGGGGGCCAGCGCCGGTTTGTCCAGCTCTTCAAACAGCTCCAGCCGCGACTGACCAAGATGCTTCATCTCGCGCCGGTTGAGCTCATCCAGAAGTGTGGCAATGGCCTGGTTGAGTTCAGCCAGGCCGAAAAAGCGGCGGTCCCGCAGCCGCGCCAGAATCCAACGCTCGACGTTCTGCACGCCGGCCTCGACCTTGGCCTTGTCGCGGGGTTTTCTCACCCGCGCCGGGACTACCGCAACCCCATAATGCCGGGCGAACTCCCGGTAAGTGGGATTGAGGTCCGGTTCATACAGGTTCGGGCTGGTGACCCCCGCCTTGAGGTTGTCCGGCACCACAACTTCCGGGACGCCGCCCAGAAATTCAAAGGCTCGCACATGTCCCCCAATCCAATTGGGCAAACTTTGTGCCCACTGGGCTTCGGCGTATGTGTAATTGCTGGCCCCCAGGGTGGCCACAAATATCTGCGCTTCCCGGATTTCTCCCGTTTCGGGGTCCACCACCTCCACCGTCTGGCCAGCATAATCGACGAACAGCTTTTCCCCGGCTTTGTGGTTATGTCGCATGATGGGGTTGAGCGGCCTTTTCCACTGCCGGTAGTGTTGGCAGAACTGACTGTAGCTGTATCCCGCGGGATGGTCCTGGCGATACTCCAGCCACAGCAGGCTAAGCGTCACCCCTTTGCGTTTCAGTTCCTTGTTGACTTTTCTCCAATCCGGCTGCGGTACCTTGCGACCAGCGGAAACCTTCTTGGGAAAGAGCCGAGCCTCCAACTGCTCGGGGGTCAGGCCTTCCGGCAGCGGCCAACTCAGCCCGGCTGCTTTGGCATGCGTGACGTACTCGCTCACTGTGCTGGCCGATATCGAGCAGCTCCTGGCTATCTCCCGGTGCGACAGCCCGTTTTCATATTTCAGACGCAGAACTTCTTCGATCTTTTTCATGGATAGACTCGCTTTTGGCATCTCATCCTCCTCGACTTTTCCAAGAAGGATGTCAGAAGACGTCGAGTTTATCCAGCGTTTTCTCCCCCCTTGATGGCTTCTTTTGAAGCGATCGGAATGTCCGGAATCAGTGATCGATTTGACCAGAATCGGTGATCGATTTGACCACAATCAGCGATCGGTATGAACCAGAATCGGTGATCGATTTATTCCGGAATCAGTGATCGTTTTAGTCCAGATTATGCATATCGTGCCGAAGCTTCCTAATTATGAGTCAGGCGGACAGCTCCGAACCCATGAGCAAGATCTTCTTCTACGGCCTGTTTATGGATCGGTCTCTTCTCACTGAGAAGAGTCTTCACCCAGAGATTATCGGGCCCGCAGTGCTACCCGACTACCGCAT
>JBDHDY010000489.1:0-3220 GCA_039591275.1 Gemmatimonadota bacterium
GTAGTCCCCCCGCACCGGCACGCCGTCCTGATAGTCCGTCATGCCAATGGGCGGACCGGCAGCATGACCGTGGTAGCCAATGGGATGTGAATAAATCGACGGAACCAGTCCCTCGCGTTTCGCCTGGGCTAGGGCAGCAGCCAAAGCATCGTTCCCAGTCACCCCGACTTGCCCGTACTCCATTGTGAGATCTTGCAAGCGATTCGCGGCTCTGAGCCCTGCCTTCAGGCCTTCCGGTGCGTCAGTCTCACCGGGAAGCAAGACATAGGCATTGTGCTGTGTATCCGTGGAGAAGCCCAGATGGATGATGCCGAAATCGCAGTGTAACATGTCGCCGCGCTGGATTACCGTACCGTGCGGCGGGGCTACTTCGGGAAGTCCGCCACGGCGCTGGACTCTGATCGACGGGTGGAACCACTGGCCGAGTCCCAGCTCGGCGACGCGCTGACGCATCCACCAGCGCATCACCTGGTGGGCGATGCGCATGACGTTGCGGTATTGGTCGGTCTCCTCCGGCAGTTTGACCTCGAGCCATCCCACGGCCAGCATCTCGGCTGACTTGAGGCGAGATACGTACTTCGGCCCGATCGCCTCCTCTAGCATTTCCTTCTCATTTGCAGTCAAGCCGTCCGCGTGGTTCCAGTACTTGGACACGTTGATTCCGATCACGCCGGGGTCTCTTTCCTCCACAACCTGTCGAAGCCCCTCGTACTGGGCATCGTTGTGGGTTGGCACGACCTCGAACAGTCCGTCGTAGTTGAAACGGCCGATGGATAGCCGTTCCACCCCCTGATCTCCGCCGCGATCGAAGAACACGAGAATGGTGCGGCGGCGCGACGAGTAGGTAGTGAACGGCGCCATCGACTCAAACACGGGATCGCTGTTGTACTCCCGAGTGATGATGATCCACATGTCGATGCCTTCGCGTCGCATGAGCTCCGGGAGCACCGTATCGAACCGCTTGACGATGCGCGAGTAAATGATCGGTGCCTGTTCACGATGAGTCAGGACGCGATTCAGGGGCAACGTCCGCTCGTGCGACGGCAGGCCCTGCGCCATTGCGGAGGCGGACATGATCAATGAAAAAACGAACGTTGTGGGGATTATGCGCATGAGGGACGTCCTCCCGTAGTTATGTCTTCGTTCATCAGATCTCGGTGCATTGCCAGTGACTGAATGGTTTTTCAGCCACAGATTAACGCAGATGAACGCTAGATTGTCGAAACGTCTATCCGGTCTTTGACGTTAGGAGCTGCTGAATCTCGGATCATCTCCACATCAATCGACAGTAGAGTCATGTGAGAACAAAAAACCAAGCTGCTGAATCTGTGTGCATCTGCGTTGATCTGTGGCCAAATTCAAACCGCTTTGCGCCCTGCGCCGTCGACGCTTGTCCCTGCGCAGGGCGACATGTCTTAAAAGACACAAAGGGCTACCCTCCCCCCGCAAGCGGCGCCGGAACCCTGAGCACGTAAATGGCAAGCAGACCAAGTGAGCCAACCACGAACAAGTAATAGATCGTGGGCAAGATCGTCTTCCGCAGGGTCGACCCCTCCTGGCCCAGCAAACCCACTGTGGCCGAAGCCGCCACTACGTTGTGAATCGCCACCATGTTGCCTGCAGCGGCGCCCACTGCCTGTAGCGCCACGACCATCGCTCCGCTAATAGCCAACTGCGTCGCCACACCGTGCTGGAACAGGCTGAACATTAGGTTGCTCACGGTGTTGCTGCCTGCGATGAACGCGCCTAGCGCTCCGATGACCGGGGCGAAAAAGGGCCACACCCTTCCCACGTTCTCCGCCACCCACGTGGCCATGGCGATGGGCATCGAGGGCAGGCTAGTCCCGTCGGCAAAGATGTACGCATTGACGCCCGAGTTGATGTACACCCGCACCATAGGGACGGTGAAGATCAGCACAAAGCCTGCACCAAGGAGAATCTTCGTGGAGTCGTGGATGGCTCCAAAGATCTGCCTGGGGCCCATGCGATGCAGGAACCAGGTTGCACCGACCGCGATCAGCAGCATCGCGGCCGGAAGGTAGAGAGGCGTCGTTGCTCCCGAGATCCCGGTAGACAGAATGTCCGTCGCACTGAACCTCACCGCCCGAAGCCAGTCGCCTACTGGTAGCTGTCGCAGCCGCGTGATCACTAGAAGGGCAGCGAGCAGGCCGTAGGGAGCCCAGGCAAGACCGGTACCGATAGTTCGAACACCCGTTGGCCTTCCCTCACTAACCGCAGTCATGCCGATCCAATCGGCAGGCCACGTGCCACGGCGAGGGAATTCCCAAGAGTCGCTCGGCACCAGGAATTTGCGGCGCGCAGCATAGGTCACGACCATGAGACCGACCGCCGCGCCCAGCAGCGAGGGAAACTCAGGCCCGAGAAAGACGCCCGTCAGCATGTACGGCACCGTGAACGCGAGGCCGCCGAAGATCGCAAACGGAACTATCGACAGTCCTTCGGTCCACGATTTGTTGGTGCCGAAGAACCGGGTCATCATCATGACCATGAGGGTGGGCATGAGAATCCCAGTGATGCCATGGAGCACGACCGCGTAGGCGCCGATCAGACGAGGGTAGTCCTCGTATACGATGCCCACTGCCTGGAGTTGCGTTATGAGCTCGGGGCTCGAGAGACCGTCGTGCACTCCCACCAAGATGGGGGTGCCCACCGCGCCGAATGTCACCGGCGTGCTTTGGATCATCATCCCGAGCATCACCGCGCCCAGTGCTGGAAAGCCGAGGGCCACCATGAGGGGAGCCGCCACGGCGGCGGGCGTTCCAAATCCCGCTGCCCCCTCGATGAACGACCCGAAAAGCCACGCCACGATCACCACTTGCACTCGGCGGTCGTCGCTTATGTTGTGGAAGCTTCGGCGGATGGCTGCGACACCACCTGAGTGCTCGAGGGTCTTCAGCAGCAGGATGGCACCGAAAATAATGAATAGCAGATCAAACGTAATGAACAGGCCCTGAATGCTCGCCGCTGCGACGTGGCGCGCATCGACCCTCCACACACCCCAGGCCATCGCTACCGCTGTCACGTACACGAGCGGCATGACCCACTTCGCAGCGATCCGGAAACCGATCAAGAGCACGGCGGCAAGAAGGATGGGGGCCACGGCCACCAGGGCCTGGATGGTCAGGTTCATCAAAGAAGCTCCTGCCTGGACGTTGGATGGCGTCAAAGGTGTGCCACCGGCGGGGTGACGGCTAGGGTG
>JBDHDY010000490.1:0-3631 GCA_039591275.1 Gemmatimonadota bacterium
TGGCGCAAGCGACCCACCCTCCCCAGCCATCATGGTGGTTATGCCCTGACGAAGCTTGCTCTCAGCGCTTACGGGGTCGAGTAATAGCGGAAGTGTGCTCCCTCCCATCATGTCGATGAATCCGGGCGTTACGACCAAACCCTCAGCATCGATGACTCGGCGCGCGCCTTGGTCCGAAAGATCTCCAACCTGCTCGATCACGCCGTCTCTGATTGCAATGTCCGCTACGTAGCTGGGACCGCCCGTACCATCGATCACCCGTCCGCCCCTGACAATCAGATCGAATGACCCAGGCGAGCAGGCGAAGAGCAACAGGCAGGCGAACGGGAGTGCGAGGACGCGAATATAGCACGACATGGAACTGCCCTCCACACGGTTGGTGGACGGATAGGAGTGCTACTGATTACACGGAAAAGAACGGATGAACGCTTGTGTGGCAAGACGTGCCGCCGGATGACTGCCGCGGATCACACGGAAAAGAGCGGATGGACGCTGATGCGGTCGTGGCGAGTTCAGGAGCGCCGCGTGCCGAGCGTCCCGTAGCGCGCGTTGGTGAGCGGTCGCCTCTGATTGGGATACAGCTCCGCAGAGCGAACCGCAGCGCGCCAAGGGACGCTCGGCATGCGAAGCGACCGACTGCCACTATGGTACCACCCTACCGCCGCGCGCTACACCTTCCCTTTCAGATATCGCTGTCGCTTTCTTTCGGGAAATCGTTCGATAGCATATCGCAACATCGTTCGGGGCATGCGATGGTAATGCCGCTTCAAGAAGGGATGAGATCCTCCTTGTCGTCTATCAACTTGGCCGCCATCCTGAGGCTCGTGGCAAAATCGTCGTACTTGATGAAGTGGAAAGTTGCTATGATGGCGATCCGCCTGTCCCAAAGAAGTGACGATGTCGCAAGGCTATCCAACGGACGCCGGCTGCGCTCCTTCAGAAATGCGCCGACGATATGGTGCGCGCTCAAATCGACCAGATCCCAGTTGTTTATGAACTTCGTGTGCTGTAGGTACAGTTTGTAGATGCGCTCCCTCGCTACTGTATCACCTTTGGAATAGCGCCTCACCAGAATCAAGAGTGCCAGCAATCGTTCCTCATGAACGGGTGACCTCAGCAATTTCTTGACCTCCGTTATCGCAAGATCCTGAAATTCTTTTGCCACCTTCCGCGACTGTGGTACCTGGACGCCCAGAAACACATCTCCTTCACCGTACTCCCCCGGCCCGGTTTTGAAAAATCGTTGAAGATTCTGCGCTTTCTTCTTGTTCCCCAGCTTTCGTAGTCTCTGTCGAGCGTCAGTAGCAGTCATCTGCATGTCCGGTGAAATCAGATTGCCTAAGCTTCAAATGGAAGCGCCTCGTTCGGGCTTGACCGCTCGCGAATACGGAGAGGGTTGAAGACAAGGTCCGTTCATTGTCGTGCGCGACGGGAACGTCGTTTTAGGCCAGGGGCAATCTCGAATCCGTTGGCTTCCAGCCAGCCCCAGTCGGGGCCCAGCCATGCAACTTCGTCGAGATTGACCTTTCCCTTTTGGTCGAAGCACACACCCTCGTCTTCCAGCATCTCCATCTGGCGGTCTTCATCGGATCGGTTGGCACGCGGGCTGATCTTGCCTTGACTGTTGATCACTCGCTGCCATGGCACGTCGGAACCCGAAGGAACAGCGGCCATCGCATAGCCCACCATGCGTGGTGTGCAGGCACCGACGATCGAGGCCACCTGCCCGTACGTCGCCACGTGGCCTGCCGGTATCTGGCGCACTACGGCGTAGATCCGATCATACAATGAAGCAGAGCCCGGTGATGCAGGAGATCTATCGGTGGCCAACGGTGCCCTTTCTGGTGCCCTCGAATCAGTTCGGCAGACGGCCTGTGCGCGCTAAGAACCAGCGGAGACACTTGTGAGCGACGTCAACGGGCTCACAGAACATCATGGGGCATCCACCGGAAATAACAGAGAGGTTGTGTTCCTGAGATAACTTGACCGCCGAATCAGAGACGCTCCCACACCCGAGGGAGCGGTGCATCCAGATCCGCGGGATTCCCGTTTGCACACAGTCCCGCACGACCTGCTCGGTGACGTCCGGGGGTGTTACGATGACGACGCCGTCAATCCCGTCTGGCGCGGACTCGAGATCGGGATAACATGTATCGCCCTCGAGTTTGGAGGCCCTGGGGTTGATCGGCAAGACACGATATCCGGCATTGCGGAGCTTGCGATACACGATGTTGGCTGCCTGAGTCTTGCTACGGGACACGCCCGCGACCGCGATGCACTTCTGGTTGAGGAAGTCCTCAACTCTCTCGTGTAAGGTTGACATCTTTCCCACTCCTGGCTTCTCAATCCTGCTCGATTGAGCGCGGATTTCACGACGATCGGTCGAAAGTAGAGGATGGCGTCCGCCGCGTCCAGCGAACGGCGGGCTCTGTGCGTCACGAGGTTGATTCCGGTTGGTTGCGAGAGGGGTGTTGGTGAGGTCCTGGGCCCGGTGAGATGATCCTTCCATCGCCGACATAGACAATGAAGGACATTTCACACAATTCTCAGCCGGAGCTTCGTCCTGAGCCGCCCGGCGTATGGTAGCTTTCAGCCGAGCGCGCTATGGCAAGGGCGACGTCCGTGGGCTGAGGTATTCCATTTTCTGTCCCCCAAAGTATGTTGATGCCGCCGTGCATCCTGCCGGTAATGGGAACTGCCTGAGGGCGCCGAACGTATTGTAGGAGAGGGCGGATGGGCTAGTAGGGTTCGCCACGGATTATTGGGGTTGATGCCATGAACTATATGCGTGTTCCTTTCTTGTCCCACCGATCTGAAGACAGCCCCGCGTTGCGGAACGCGGCATGACCAGCAAAGCCATCGGATCTACGGTCGGCGCTCTGGCGGTGGTTGGAGCTCTCTCCGGATCTAGCCTCCGGCCGCAGGCCGATGATCTGCGGCTGGTGGTAGTGATCTCCGTCGATCAGATGCGCCCCGATTACCTCGAGCGGTTTGGTGAGCAGTTTGACGGCGGTTTCGCGCGCCTCGCAGCACAGGGCACGTTCTTCACCGACGCCCACCATGACCACGCCATCACAGAGACTGCACCTGGTCACGCTACTCTCGCAACGGGCGTGGTTCCGGCCCGCAGTGGAATCGTCAGCAATGACTGGTGGGATCGCAAGCACGGTCGCGCGGTTTACGCCGTGGAGGATCGAGGCTCACCGATTCTCGGCGACACGATCGCTCCGGGTCGTTCACCCGATAACCTCGAGCGCGAAACGGTGGGCGATTGGCTCAAGCGGGCTTCCAAAGACAGCAAGGTGTTCTCGGTTGCCACCAAGGACCGCGCGGCAGTCCTCATGGGGGGAAAACGTGCGGATGGTGTCTATTGGTACAACCCGGGCACCGGCCGTTTTGTGACATCGCGCCATTACCAAAAGAATTACCCGGAGTGGGTAGAGGAGTTCAACGACGGCAAACTCGTCGACTCGTACTTTGCGCAGGGGTGGAGCAAGTTTGCGCCGGAGGAGGCGTACCATCTGTCAAGGGAGGATGATTTTCGCCCAGAAGCGGACAGTGTCCACACGACCTTTCCACACAGCTTTCTGGGGGAGGGGCCCGGTCCGGATTACTACTACGACCTGCAATA
>JBDHDY010000491.1:0-2916 GCA_039591275.1 Gemmatimonadota bacterium
TGAAGCAGGTCCTCGACCTGCGAAGCCGGCTGCGGTGTGATGAGCGCATACTTTTCACAGAGCCGCCCGAACTCCAGGGCGGCAGCGGCATTCTTGTCCTTCAATGCCCGACCCACGAAAACACGCTTCGGACTTCGAAGCGGGCAAGGCGTGTAAGCGGCGGTGAGAAAGTGTGCCACTGAGGCGGCGGAATATTCCTGCTGCGGCGGTTCAAAATTGGGCCGGTAGTCATAGCCTTTGAATTCGAGATGATCGGATTGAAAGGCGGGGGATGTACTCAGTGGATTTGTATGGTCGGGTTCGGCGCGCGTGCCACGTCGAGGGGATGTCCATTCGCGAGGCGGCGCGGGTTTTCGGTCTTCACCGTGAGACGGTTTCCAAGATGCTGCGGTTTTCGGTGCCGCCGGGCTATCGGCGCAGCGAGCCGGTTCGTCGTCCCAAGCTGGATGCCTTCAGGGGGGTGATTGATCGCATTCTTGATGAGGACCGCTCGGCGCCGCGCAAGCAGCGGCACACGGTCAAGCGGATCTTCGAGCGGCTTCGCGACGAGCATGGCTTCGAGGGCGGCCATACGATCGTCAAGGACTACGTGCGCGAGAGGCGGCTTCGGAGCCGCGAGGTCTTCGTGCCCCTGGCCCATGATCCCGGTCATGCCCAGGTGGACTTCGGGGAGGCCCTGGTGGTGATCGCCGGGGTCGAGCGCAAGGCCCATTTCTTCGCCATGGATCTGCCGCAGAGCGACGGCTGCTTTCTCAAGGCCTATCCGGCGGAGATCAGCGAGGCCTTCTGCGATGGCCATGTGGCGGCCTTTGCTTTCTTCGGCGGTGTGCCGCGCTCGATCCTTTACGACAACACCAAACTGGCGGTGGCCCGTATCCTGGGGGATGGGACACGCCGGCGCACCCGGATCTTCAGCGAGCTGCAATCCCACTACCTCTTCGACGATCGCTTCGGGCGGCCTGGCAAGGGCAACGATAAGGGCAAGGTCGAGGGCCTGATCGGCTATGCCCGCCGGAACTTTCTGGTTCCCATCCCCCGCTTTGAGAGTTTCGAGGCACTGAACAGCCATCTGGAGGCACGTTGTCGGGAACGCCAGGCCGCCAAACTCCGCGGCCACGAGGAAACGATCGCCGCCCGGATGGCCCGAGACCGGGCGGCGTTCCTGCCCTTGCCATCGGCCCCCTATGACGCCTGTGACAAGCGCCCCGGGCGGGTCAGCTCACTCTCTCTGGTGCGCTACAGGGACAACGACTATTCCGTCCCGGTGGCCTATGGCCATCGCGAGGTGCTGATCCGGGGCTATGTGGGCCGGGTCGTGATCTCTTGCGCCAGCGAGGTCATCGCCCGCCACAGGCGATCCTATGAGCGTGAGGACCTGGTCTTCGATCCCTTGCACTACCTGCCGCTCATCGAGCGCAAGGTCGGCGCCCTCGACCAGGCCGCCCCCCTCAGGGGCTGGGATCTGCCCGAGGCCTTCGCCACCCTACGACGCCTCCTGGAAGCCCGCATGGGCCCAAGGAACCATGGCGCCGCCGGCAAGCGCGAGTACGTCCAGATCCTGCGTCTCCTGGAGAGCTTTCCGCTCGGCGAGGTCGAGGCCGCCGTGCGCGAGGCCCTAAGGCTCGGGGCGATCGGGTTCGATGCGGTCAAGCACCTGCTGCTCTGCAGGATTGAACGCCGGCCGCCGCGCCTCGATCTGGATGTCTATCCCTACCTGCCCAAGGCCCATGTCGAGACCACCTCGGCAAAGGCCTATATGAGCCTGATCGGCGGATCCCAATCATGAGCGAAACTCCACAGATCCTGCTCGCCCATCACCTCAAGAAGCTCAAGCTGCCGACCTTCCTGCGCGAGCATGAGAAGCTTGCTCGACAATGCGCCGCAGAGAACATGGGCCACACGCGTTTCCTGCTACGGCTCGCCGAGCTGGAGCTGATCGACCGCGAGGGCCGCATGGTCGAGCGGCGCATCAAGGCGGCACGCTTTCCCACCGTCAAAAGCCTCGACAGCTTCGACTTCAAGGCCATACCCAGCCTCAACAAGCCCCTGGTTCTGGAACTCGCCCGCTGTGAATACATCGACCGCCGGGAGAACATCATCGCGCTGGGCAATTCAGGCACCGGAAAAACCCATGTCGCGCTCGGCCTAGGCTTGGCCGCCTGTCAGAAGGGCCTCTCGGTCGGCTTTATCACCGCCGCCGCCCTGGTCAACGAGCTCATGGAGGCCCGGGACGATAAGCAGCTCCTCCGGTTCCAGAAAAGGCTCGCAGGATTGAAGCTCCTGATCATCGACGAACTGGGCTTCGTCCCTCTCTCCAAGTCCGGTGCCGAGCTGCTGTTCGAGGTCTTCTCGCAACGCTACGAGCGCGGTTCGACGCTCGTCACCTCCAACCTGCCCTTCGATGAATGGACCGCGGTCTTCGGATCGGAGCGCCTCACCGGCGCGCTCCTCGACCGCCTGACCCATCACGTCCATATCCTCGAGATGAATGGCGAAAGTTTCCGGCTCAGACAGAGTAAAACAAAAAGCCAAAAACGATCCGCCTGAGCGGCATCCGCTTGACCCCGAGGGCCCACAGGCCCCTCCCACGCGCGCCACGGCCTTTGCCCAATGAGAGGCAGTCCGCGCCGCGCGCGGGGCCCTCCCGTGGACTTCGGGGACAAGCTCCTCACCGTGCCAAAGTGGTACACTTTTGCGCCGCCACGTGGCCGGTTTTTACTCCGCCGTTGACACACTATTGGGAGGCAAGCCTGTTGAACGAGTCTGTGGAAGGCCTTGGTGAGCAGCCGAGGTGACCTGTTCCCCCGAATCTAGGTCATGAGGCATGAGAGTTCTGCGAGGGAAGGAGGACTTTCGATGAAGCGTCGATTTACGGAGGAACAGATCATCGGGATCCTGCGGGAGCAGGAGGCTGGT
>JBDHDY010000492.1:0-4100 GCA_039591275.1 Gemmatimonadota bacterium
GGCACTCATCGGCTTGCCGATGGCCGGAACACAAGGGTCCCGAAGTCGTCGGAAGGGCACTAATGAAGACTAATCCGCTTCGGATGAAGACTCTGTTGCCTGAAGAATGAAGAACCCTTTAACCGCAAATTCAGAAACTGCTCATCCGCGTTCCCCTAGCTTAGCCACGATTGGTGCTCTTTCTTTACGAAGACGCTTCTGAACGACATCTGCTCATCTGCCGTGGCACGACGGCAGTGCGGGTGCGTGTTCGGCGTTTGTGAGTGACAGGGGGTGGGTCGATGAGAGAACGCACCGGACAAAAGTCGGCTGGCAAGGAAGAGACTCGTCCGGAAACCGGCCCAGGGGTGTCTTGCTGGGAAGCTCAGGCGGACGGTGTACCGTGCGACGAACTCGGCACCGATTGTACAGACTGCGAGCGTGTTGAAGCGCCGTCTGTGAGACCCGAGTCAGAAAGGCCGCCAACCACCTGAGCGCCATGCGCGCGCTGGACCTGCTCATCGTGATCGCCCGGACGGCAAGGGGTGGGGATTTCCCGGCCGGAACCGGGTGGTCCGGCAGTCAAGAACTTGTAATCCACACATTGAAACGACCGTGACGAGTTAGGAGGCTGGAAATGACCGATCGCGGACTCACTCGGCGGGATTTTGTGAAGGTGGGTGCCACCGGAACGGCGGCTGTGCTTTTGAGTGGGAAGAACGCTCTGGGTGCGGAGCCCCCGATGCCTGAACGCCCGCTCGGGCGCACCGGTCACCGCACGCGCCTATTTAGCCTCGGTGGCCAGGCGACGATCGAGCAACCAGGGACACGCGACGAGTCGGTGGCCATCATCAACCGCGCCATTGACCTGGGTGTCAATTACATAGACACCGCAGCCGCTTACGGACGAGGCATCAGTCAGACGTACATCGGCGAGGTCATGGCGACGCGGCGCAACGAGGTGTTCCTCGCCACCAAGACCCACGACCGAACCCGAGATGGATCCCTGCGACTGTTGGAGGAGAGCCTACGCCTGCTTCAGACGGATCACCTCGATCTCTGGCAGCTCCACAACATCAGTAGGACCGAGCAGCTCGATCAGATTTTCGGCAAGGACGGTGCAATCGAGGCGCTCCAAAAGGCCCGGGACGAGAAGACGGTACGGTTTCTCGGCATTACAGGGCACAACAATCCCGATGTGTTGATCGATGGTCTCAGCCGGTTCGATTTCGATACCATACTCATGGCGCTCAACCCGGCGGATAAGCACCACCTGCCCTTCACCGAGGAGCTGTTGCCCCTTGCGAACCGGAAGGGGATGGGTGTCATCGGCATGAAAATCCCGGCCCGCGGGCGCATCTTCCGCGAAGGGGGCATCACGTCGATGAGAGACACCATGACGTATGTGCTCTCGCTCCCTGTGAGCACGGTGATCGTCGGGTGCGATGACGTCGCGCAGCTCGAGGAGAACATTTCCATCGCGGCCAACTTCCAGCCGCTGAGCGGCGCCGAAAAGGGCCGCATCGAGGGCCTGACGGCGGCCTACGCGATGGAGGCGGCGTTCTTCAAGCGGGGTGCGGCGGGCTTTGGCAGAGGGGGAGAGGACGAGGACGATCAGCAGACCGGCTGATGCTGACAAGTGGCATCTGGCGAGCGCGGCCCCCAGGCGAATCTTCACGTGGGGGCCGTCGCATATCCGGGCCATGCGAAGTAGGTTCTCGCAGGTTGGCGCCATTCCCCAAGCGGTGACGCCTCGCCCCGAGCCGGCAAACGAAGGAGGACCGATGGAACGTACGAGGCCTTGGCGCCGCTGCACGACGCTGGTCGTTGCGCTGGCTGTGATAGCATTCCTCCCAGAATTCCTCTCTGCCCAGCCGAAGTCGGTGCTGGTGCAGGAGGGCATCGCCGCTCGCATCGTTGCCGCCCTCCAACCCGAGACCGGGGAATACGCCATTGTGCGGTACGAAACGGGCTCCGCCGCCGGGCTCGAGACGGCGTTGCAACAGGCTCTCATGGCGAGGGGTGTTCGCACATCGCTCCTGGAGTATGGTCCGGTCTCCGACTTCGAAGCGCGTCTCGACAGAACCGACATCTACATCTGGTTACCGCTTTCTTCCCCAACAGGTGCGGTACCGGAGCAAGTGGAGGCGCTCGGGAGATGGCTGGATGCCGGGAGAGGGCGCCAGATCCATTTCCACTGGGGCGCCGGCACCATGGCCGAAGACGGCTTCGCTGGGGAGCACTCGCCAGCATACGACTCCGTTTACGTAGACGCCCTGGACATCGACTACGGTGCGCTCGATCGACGTCAGAGCGCGGCGATCGCCACAATGAGGTCTGCCGAGGTGCGTGTGACCACGAACGCGGGTACCGATGTACGATTTCGGGTGGGCGACCGGCCCTTCAACAAGCAGAACGGCGATGCCTCGCGCGCAGCCATGGCGTCTGCGGTCACGCGTATCGATCGGGAGATCGAGCTTCCCGCCGGTGTGATCCGGGTTGCTCCACTCGAGGAAACAGTACATGGCACCTTCGTGGTACCGTCAGCGCGATTCGGCGACACCGAGGTGCGCGATCTCCGGCTCGAGTTCCGGGGTGGGCAGGCCACGAACATCTCGGCGTCGAGTGGCGAATCCGTGGCGCGAGCCGCCCTAGAGACGAGTCCCGCCCTGATGCATTTCCGCGAGTTCGGGCTCGGTTTCAATCCCAAGCTCATTACCCCCAGTGGTCACCGGTGGCTCGCGTATTACGGGTATGGTGCAGGCGTCGTGCGATTGAGCCTTGGCAACAACATGGAGGTAGGCGGTGCGGTGCGCGGTGAAGGGGTCAGATGGTTTTTCTTTCCACGAGCGACGGTGACGGTTAACGGGACGGTGTTGGTGGAAGGCGGACGGTTGCGCGAAGTGAGAAGTGAGAGGTGAGAAGTGAGCAGGGGGTAGACCGGCGACATGGGTAACACTTTTGGGGCAGACGCAGCGGGAGGCGGCGATGCCCTGGAAAGTGACCCAGGTGATGGACGAGCGACGGCGGTTTATCGAGCAGTATGGGGCGGGGCGGTGGTCGATGGCGGAGTTGTGCCGGGCGTACGGGATCAGTCGGAAGACGGGGTACAAGCTCTTGCGCAGGTTTGAGGCGGAAGGGGAGCTGGGGTTGCGGGATAGGTCGCGGGCGCCGCGGCATCATCCACAGGCGGTGCCGGCGGCGGTGGAGGCGGAGCTGGTGGCGGTGCGGCAGCGGCATCCGAGGTGGGGGCCGCGGAAGGTGTTGACATGGTTACGGCGTCGGGGGCGGGAGCGTCGGTGGCCGGCGGCGAGTACGGTGGGAGCGATTTTCGTCCGCCATGGATTGGTGGTGCAACGGCGGCGCAGGCCCCGCGAGGCGTCGCCGCGGCCAGCGCCGGCGTTACGTGAGCCGGATGGGCCCAATGTTGTGTGGTGTGCGGATTACAAGGGGTGGTTTCGGGTGGGAGATGGGACGCGGTGTGAGCCGTTGACGCTATCGGATGCGTATAGTCGCTATTTGCTGCAGTGTCAGGCAGTCAGCGGGCCGACGTTTGCCGAGGCGCAGCCGGTGTTTGTGCGGGTCTTTCGGGAGTACGGGCTGCCGGCGGTGCTTCGCACAGATAACGGGCCGCCCTTTGCGTCGCAGGCGATCGCGGGGCTGACGCAGCTGGCGGTCTGGTGGATTCGGCTGGGGATTATGCCGGAGCGCATCGCCCCCGGGCAGCCGGCGCAGAATGGGCGCCACGAGCGCATGCACCGCACGCTGAAGGAGGAGGCGTGTCATCCCCCACGAGCCACGCGACGGGCGCAGCAACAGGAGTTTACCCGCTTTCGCCACGAGTACAACGTGGAGCGACCGCATGAAGCCTTGGGGGACCGCACGCCAGCCGAGTGTTATCGCTGCTCGCCGCGTACCTACCCGGCGCACCTGCCGACGCTTGAGTATCCGACGGCCTACGAGGTCCGGTACGTCAAACACAACGGGTGCATCAAGTGGCACGGGAGCTGGTACTATCTCACCACCGCCTTGCATCGCCATCCCGTGGGGGTCATTCGGACCGCGGACTTGCGGTGGGAAGTCCATTTCGGTCCGGTGGTCCTGGGACTGATTGACGATCA
>JBDHDY010000493.1:0-2912 GCA_039591275.1 Gemmatimonadota bacterium
CGGAGGGCGTTTTTAGCAACGACAGGTTTCAAAAAAAGATGGAATCGACTCATGCTTCCTGTTTGGGCCACTTCCATGCATACCAGACAATTAGTATAATAAACATAGCTTCTACAATTGAATAGAATACATGTTGAACTAAACCGCTTCGCGGCAGGGAAGCCCCGCTCCTGGCGCTCGTGATCGTTTTCCCCCACAGATTGATCCACACTTCAGTTTCTCAGCTCGTTCATCCGGTGTTGTCGCCACCATCGCACAATGATCTCCGAGGAACACCGACCGAGGTGTTCGCCCCTTTCACCTTTTCGGCGGAGGTCGATCATGAGCGAGCTGCGGACCCGTATGCACAACGACTTGCTGTTGCGAGGGATGGCCGTCCGGACACGCGAGGCATATATCGGGGCGGTGACGCGATTGGCCCGGCATTATGGGCGGTCGCCCGAGCGGATCTCGGAGCGCGAGGTGCAAGCCTATCTGTTGCACCTCATCCGGGACGAGAAGCTGTCCTGGAGTACGTGCAACGTCGCCGTCCATGGACTGCGTTTTTTCTATCACACGACCCTGGGGCACGAGCGGACGCAGTTCACCATTCCGGCGCCCAAGCAGCCTTGCAAGCTGCCCGCGATTTTGAGTCGCGAAGAGGTGGTGAGACTCTTCGAGACAACAACGAACCAGAAGCATCGCACCGTGCTGGTGACCACCTACGCCGCCGGGCTGCGCGTCAGTGAGGTCGTGCGTCTCCAGCTGACCGACATCGATGCGAACCGCATGAGCCTGCGCATCGAGGCGGGTAAGGGCGGGAAGGATCGCTACGCGCTGCTGTCACCCCGCCTGTTGGAGGCGCTGCGGCGGTACTGGCGCGTGTACCGTCCCATGCGTTGGCTCTTCCCGTCATGTGGCGGCGTGAAGCCGATGGATGCCTCCACGGCCCAGAAGATCTATTACGCGGCCAGGGATCGGGCACGGATCGCCAAACGCGGCGGCATCCACGCCTTGCGTCATGCCTTCGCCACGCACCTGCTCGAGTCCGGCGTCGATCTGCACACCATCCAGCGATTGCTCGGCCACGGCCACATCGGCAGCACCATGCGCTATTTGCATCTGGCGCAGAAGAGGCTGATGGGCAACCGTTCCCCATTGGATCTGCTCGACCTGCCGCCTCGGACCTCGTAAGCCGCAGCGGTGTGTACACAGCCGGCACCCGCCGAGCCGGCGACGGAGAGCGCTGCGCGCTCTCTCGAGCTGGCCACGATCGTGCGTGCTCATGGCGACCACTCTCGACACGCGCGCCACCTGGTGCCCGCCCAGCACCGGGTTCTGAGAGCCATCGCCTCGTGCCGCACCGCCGCCTTGGGTGGTCATGTCGCCAGCTGCGACCGCTGCGGCGCGGTCCAGATCACGTACAACTCGTGTCGCAACCGCCACTGCCCAAAGTGCCAGACCCTGGCCAAAGAGCGCTGGCTGCAACAGCGCTCCGCGGAGCTGTTGCCGGTGCAGTACTTCCATGTCGTCTTCACCCTCCCTCACGATCTGAACCCACTGGCGCAAGGGAACCCCCGGGTGATCTACAACCTCCTGTTTGAAGCGGCGCTGGAGACGCTCAAGACCTTCGGCCGCGATCCACGCCACCTCGGTGGTCAGCTTGGCGTGACCGCGATCCTCCACACGTGGAGTCAGACGCTCGCCCAGCATCTCCATCTCCACTGTTTGGTCAGCGGTGGGGCCCTCGCCCCCGATGGCTCCCGCTGGATCCCGGCGAAGCGAGGGTTCCTGTTCCCGGTGCGCGCTCTTTCTCAGGTCTTCCGCGGCAAGTATCTCGACGGTCTGCGGCGCGCCTATGACCGCCAGCAGCTCACCTGTGCGGGTGGCGTCGCCCCGTTGGCCAACCCCAAGGCGTTTGCCGTCTTCCTGACCCGACTGCGTCGCCACCGTTGGGTGGTCTATTCCAAACCACCCTGCGCCGGTCCGCAGCAAGTCCTGCAGTACCTCGGCCGCTACGTCTACCGTGTGGCGATCTCGAACAACCGCCTGGTTCGTTTAGAGCACGGCATCGTTCGGTTCCGTTGGCGGGACCGGTCCCATCGCAACCAACGCCGGATCATGAACCTGCCCGCGGACGAGTTCCTCCGCCGCTTCCTCCTGCATGTCCTCCCCGATCGCTTCGTGCGCATTCGTCACGGCGGCCTCCTCGCTAACCGCTCACGCTCCGCCAATCTCGATCGCTGCCGCCGCCTCCTCGGCTCCGATCCGCCCGACTCCGCACCCACTCGAGAGCCTGTCGTCGACCTCATGCTCCGCCTGACCGGGACCGATATCGAACGCTGTCCCGTCTGTCACCACGGACGCCTGCAGATGACCATCCTTCTCCGTCCTTCATCTCACCAATCGCCGGCCTGGGATACATCCTGATGACTCTGTCAGCCCCCAATCTCCGCCTCACCCCGCGATCCCCATCCGGTTCGAAAACCACCACTCTGCCCGAACGACCACAAGACGCCGCTGCCATCGACCGGCCGCCCTCCAGGACACCTTCCACATCACCCGGACCCACCGCTGCAACCCCCTCCCAGACCCTCTCCCTTCCCGCCCGGAGACTTCCCCAAAAACCCCCCGAGGCATAGAATCCCCATAGCCGCCCAAGCCCCGCGGCTCAGTTCAACGGGTTCTATCCGTAATGCTCGCGCACTACGGATAAAAGCCTATTCGTTAGCCAGACAGGAGATTAGATGCGCAGGCTGAGCGTCACGATCGCATGCTTCGCGATTGCGACTGGTTTCGGTTGCGCGCCGACCGAGACGCTTCCACCTCCTCGCGGCCCCGCCAGCTTGTCACTGTATGCGGACGCTATATCCGCTTCTGGAAGTTACGGCGTTGCGTTCGACCATATCGCGTTTCCTTTATCCCTCAGCGAA
>JBDHDY010000494.1:0-3403 GCA_039591275.1 Gemmatimonadota bacterium
CACGTTCTCGACGGGCCGACAGCAAGTGCTCTTCGACGCGAGCGGCTACGGGGCCGATCCGAATCATGTCGTGTACGACATCAGTCCGGACGACCGGCGGTTCGTGATGCTTCGCGAGGCCGGTACCAACAGGGGCGAGGTCATTTGGGTGGAAAACTGGTTTGAAGAGTTGAAGGAGAAGGTGGGGCGATGATTTCAGATCTGAGATCTGCGATTGCAGATTTGCGATCGGTATATAATCGCAAATCGCTAATCGCCAATCGCCAATCGCCAATCATATGATCGATCTCGAGCGTCTCACCGCTGCTCTAGCCGACCGCTACGCCATTCAGAAAGAACTCGGTGCCGGCGGCATGGCAACGGTGTATCTTGCCGAGGATCTCAAGCACGATCGCAAGGTCGCACTGAAAGTCCTGCGCCCCGAGCTCGCCGCGGTGCTTGGCGCCGAGCGGTTCGTGCAGGAGATCAAGACCACAGCGAGCCTGCAGCATCCGCACATTCTGCCGCTCTTTGACTCAGGTCAGGCTGTCGTTCCCCCGCTCCGCGGAGCGGAGCGGGGGACAGGGGGTGAGGCTTTCCTTTATTACGTTATGCCGTACGTCGAAGGTGAGGCACTGCGCGATAAGTTGGACCGTGAAACACAACTCGGCATCGACGAAGCGGTCAAGATCGCAACGGAAGTTGCTGACGCGCTCGACTATGCGCACCGCCACAACGTCATCCACCGCGACATCAAGCCCGAAAATATCTTGCTGCACGATGGCCGGCCGATGGTGGCGGACTTTGGGATCGCCCTGGCGGTGAGTGCCGCGGCTGGCGGGCGGATGACGGAGACGGGATTGTCCCTCGGCACGCCCCACTACATGTCACCCGAGCAGGCGACCGCCGAAAAAGACATCACGCATCGCTCTGACGTGTACTCGCTCGGCAGTGTGTTGTACGAAATGTTGACCGGCAATCCGCCGCACGTGGGGGCGTCCGCGCAACAGATCATCATGAAGATCGTGACCGAGGCGGCCCAACCGGTCACCACGCTCCGCAAATCCGTACCGCCGAATGTCGCGGCGGCGGTTGCTAAAACGCTGGAAAAACTCCCGGCTGACCGGTTTGCAACGGCCGCCGAGTTCGGGGCGGCGCTGCACAATCCCGCATTCACCGTGACGGTAGCTGCTGCTTCCGCCGCGAATGTTACCTTGCCGCCACACCGTCGTACCACCCTGACTGCTGTCCTTGCCGCTGCCACGATCGTCGCCACTGGCATCGCGCTCTGGGGCTGGCTGCGGCCCCGTACTGAGCTTCCCGTGGTTCGCTACAGCATGCTCATCCCGCAGGACGAAGCCGTGAGCAACGCCGCGCCGGTGCTGGGACGCCGGTTGGCTCTCTCACCCGATGGGAGTGTACTCGCATATGTCGGGACTCTGGCTGGGTCGAATGCCCCGGCGTTGTTTCTCCGTAGGAGGGACCAATTACACGCGAGTCCTATCACCGGTACCGGTGCCGCCAGGCGCCTATTCTTTTCGCCTGACGGCACTCGCATAGCGTACTTCGCCGCGGACAACTCGCTTCGCGTCGTCGGGCTTTCGGGCGAGCCACCGGCGACGATTAACGCGCCAGATCTGTCCAACCTCTACGGCGGTGCCTGGGGTAGCGACGGATACATCTACGCCTCAGCGCGCGGGCAGGGGCGCGGCGCCCAGGATGGTATCGTTCGGATACCCGAGAACGGCGGCGCCCTCGAACGGGTCACCGCCATCGATTCATCCCGCGGGGAGCGGATCCACGGGTGGCCCGAGGTGCTGCCAAACGGTCGCGGGTTGCTGCTCACTGTCTACACGGGGGGCGGGCTCACCGGCGAACGCATTGCAGTGGTCGACCTCCGAACGAGACAGCACCGGTATCTCGCCGAAGGGGTCGCCGCCTGGTATGCACGCTCAGGCCACCTGTTGTACCTGACGGCCGACGGCACGCTCATCGGCGCACCGTTCGATCAGGATCGAATGGAGATCACTGGAACCGGACGTGCCGTGCTCGACAGCGTCGTCGTTGGCACGCTGGGCGCGGACCTGACCCTGTCGGCGAGCGGCACGCTTATGTATCTGGCAGGCACCACCGGGCTCGGTGTGCTCCCAGTCTGGGTGGATCGTCAGGGCAGAGCCGAGCCCGTCGATCCGACCTGGACCTTTCCCTCGCCCTCCCTGTACTCAACGGTTGCGCTTTCGCCGGATGGCTCTCGTCTCGTCGTGAGCCAGGGTACCGCGTCGGGGCAGCATCTCTGGGTCAAGCAGCTGCCGCGCGGCCCCAACATGCAGCTCACGTTCACGGGGGCGCTCAATGCCCGGGCCTCGTGGTCGCCTGACGGGCGCGACGTCGTATTCGTGTCGGACCGTTCCGGAGTCAACCAGGTGTGGCGCCAGGTGGCCGACGGCAGCACGCCGGCTGAACTGGTTGGCGCTGTAGCTGCGAACGAGGGGTTCACTTCGCCGGACGGCGCCTGGTTCATCTACCGCGGCGTCGCTGGCGACCGCCACATCTACGCACGGCGCATGGAGGGGGACACCACGGCGCTCATAGTGGCCCGCTCCACGCGCGGCGAAGACCTCGCTCCGTCACTTTCACCCGACGGTAAGTGGATAGCGTATGTCTCGAACGAGTCGGGGCGGAACGAGATCTACGTGCGTCCGTTCCCTGAGGTAAACCAAACCAAGGTGCAGATATCCATCGCTGGCGGGGTGGAGCCGCGGTGGTCGCGACATGGGGCGGAGCTCTTTTATCGGAACGAGGCGGACGAGCTGTTGAGCGTGGCCGTCGAGCCACGTGGGGATGCGCTCAACGCAGGTACTCCCCAGGTTCTCTTCTCGATGAGCGACTATCTGCCCGCCAATATTTACCAAGCCACTTACGATGTGGCACCGAACAAGCGTGCCGGTGTGGGTGGCGGGGCGGGGGCGGGGGAGGGTTTCGAACAGCTCATCGTGGTTGAGAACTTTACGAAACATCTGCGCGAGACGCTAAAGCCGTGAGCGAGGAGGAGCGAGTGATTGCAGATTGGGGCCACAGATGACGCAGAAACTGACAGATGAACGCAGATAGCAATGAACGTTCCGACTGGTCGACTCGCGCCGTGAGTTTTCCTGCGCTGAAAGACCGTTCGCGAGGCCGTGTATGATGATTGTAGATTGCAGAATACAGATTGCAGATTGGCGATCGGTACTCAATCGCAAATCGCCGATCGCTAATCGCAAATCGTCAATCACATGAGAACCTCATACCTCTGTACGGCGACGGCGCTCCTGCTCGGATGCGCTGGCGGAGCCGGCGACAGCGACGGCTACGTGCCTCCTCCCGGCGACGCATGGGAGACACGCGCTCCCGAAGAGATGGGGATGGACGCGGCCAAACTCCA
>JBDHDY010000495.1:0-3290 GCA_039591275.1 Gemmatimonadota bacterium
CGAGCCGCCCACTGGCGAGTTCAGGGCCGTGGGACCAGATGTGACCAGCCGTCTCCAGCCAGAAGATGCCCAGGCGTCACCGGAGCTGAAACAGCCGGACCTTCCCAAGGGCTCACTCGATGCGGCCCAGCCCGTTCCCGATCACTTCATCAACGTGGAGCTGAGTTGGCTGGAGTTCAATGCGCGGGTTGTTGCGCTTGCGGAAGATCCGGGCACTCCGTTGCTGGCAAGGCTGCAATTCCTTTCGATCTTCAGCTCGAACCTCGACGAGTTTTTCATGGTGCGGATCGGGGGGTTAAAACACGCCGTCGCGGAGGGTATCTCCGACACCAGCCCGGACGGATTGACGCCGCAGGAGCAACTCGACGCGGTGTCCGTGCGCCTGGCGCCCTTGATCGAACGCCAGCAGCGCTGCTTCCACAAGGTTTGCCTTCCGGATCTGGAGCGGCGCGGGATCCGCCTGCTTCGGTGGCGGGACCTCGACGAGGGGCAGCAGGAGGAGATGCGCAAGTACTTTGATGAGCAGATCTTTCCGGTATTGACTCCGCAGGCACTGACCCACGCGCCCGGCCACCCCTTCCCACATCTGGCGAACCTGAGTCTGTCACTCGCTTTGATGGTGAAGGATCCCAAGGGCGGCCCGACCCACTTCGCCCACATTCGAGTGCCGGGCGGGCTACCGCGGTTCGTCCAGCTGAGCAGCGGGCAGGAGTTTGTCACGATTGAAGAAGTCATCGGGGCGAACCTTCAGCCTTTGTATCCTGGGCGGCTCGTTGAAGAGGTGCACCCATTCCGGATCACCCGCAGTGGTGACATTCAGGTGGATGAGGAGGGGGCCACTAACCTCATGCGGGCCATCGAGGACGAAGTGCAGCGGCGTCCGTTCGGTTCGGTGGTACGCATCGAGATCGATCATGCGATGCCCCAGGTGATGCGAGAGCTGCTGGAGCGGGAGCTGAGCATCGAAGAGGCCGGAGCTATCAGCACCTTGAGCAGCGCAGACATCTTCGAGTCCGAAGGCCTCGTCGACCTGGGGTCGTTGGGCGAGCTCGCGTCCCTCCCCGTACCCGAACTCGATTACCCGAAGTTCAAAGGTAGGGAGCCCATCGATCCAAGCCGGTCGATCTTTGACGTGCTCCGGGAGCGCGACGTCTTGGTGCATCATCCGTACGACTCCTTTGCGTCGACGGTGCAGCGGTTCATCGTTGAGGGGGCAGACGATCCCGACGTGACGACGATCAAGCTCACGCTGTATCGCAGCGGGAGCCAGTCGGCGATCGTTGACGCGCTGACACGGGCTGCCAAGG
The DNA here is from genome assembly GCA_039591275.1 of Gemmatimonadota bacterium. Lineage (GTDB taxonomy): Bacteria > Gemmatimonadota > Gemmatimonadetes > Gemmatimonadales > GWC2-71-9 > JBDHDY01. The sequence continues at coordinate 1,308 of JBDHDY010000495.1, forward strand.
CGGGGAAGGACGTGTCGGTGTTTGTGGAACTGAAGGCCCGATTCGATGAGGAGCGAAACATCCACTGGGCCCGTAAACTGGAGCAGGCGGGCATTCACGTCGTCACCGGCCTCGTGCGATTGAAGACGCACGCCAAGACGGCTCTCATTGTTCGCCGGGAAGGCAAATCCGTTCGTCGTTACGTCCACATTGGGACGGGGAATTACAACGCGGCTACGGCCAACTTCTACACCGATCTCGGGTTGTTGTCTTCCAGGAAAGAACTCGGCGCTGATCTCAACGACCTCTTCAATGAACTGACCGGCTCGTCAGGTCCGCCGCAGCGTGAGTTCCAACAGCTACTCGTCGCGCCCACCACGATGCTCAAACGCTTCAAGAAAATGATCAAGCGCGAGATCGAACATGCCCAAGCTGGTCGCGGCGGCCGCATTCGGGTCAAGCTGAACGGCCTCGCCGACAAGAAGATCATCGGATCGCTTTACAAAGCGTCCCAAGCGGGGGTAGAGATTGATCTCATCATTCGGGGGATATGTTCGCTGCGACCTGGTGTGCCGGGGCTGTCCGAGCGGATCCGTGTCATTAGCATCCTCGGCCGATTTCTGGAGCACGCCCGCATCTACCATTTCGGCAATGGCGGTGACGATGAGTATTTCATCGGGTCGGCGGATTGGCGCCCGCGCAATCTCCGACGCCGTGTCGAAGTGGTGACGCAGGTGCAGGATCCCGAGGCGTGCCAACGCCTTGATGAGATCCTCGAGGCGGAGCTCGACGACCCGACGGCGTGGCAGATGAGGCCCGACGGTTCCCACGAACGTCAGCCGTCCGCGACGGGGGTCGACACACGTAGCGCACAGGAGAGATTGATCGAGCGGTACCAAGCGGCTGTTTGAGTCTCACCGCGGGTGCCGCGCGCGGTCGCTTCTCAGTGCCGTGCCTTTTATGCTTCGCCACGATCGCCGGCGTCGGCAAATTCGTTCATACGATCTGAAGCCCCCATGGCCACTGCCTCTTTGAGCGCCAGGCGGTAGGCTTCAGGAGCCCCCGCGAGTATACCCTTCACCTTGGGGAAGGGTTGGTTGAAGGTGAAGGGACTTCCAAAGACGTCGGTGGCAACACCGCCCGCCTCCTCCACGATCACTGCTCCCGCGCAGACGTCCCACTCCCATTTCGGACCTCGTGAGAGCGTGGCCGCACCAGCACCCTCGGCAATCAGGGCGAGTTTGTACTCGATGCTGCCACAGTGGCGAATGTCCCAGTCGCGCTGCATGAAAGGCGCGAACTCTCCTCGCTTGATCTCGGACCGCGACGCGAGGAGTGAACTGCCCTCGGCGACGCGAATGGCGGTGCCGTTCTTGAACGCCCCAGCCCCCCGTTCAGCCCAGAACGTTTCATCGGTTGCGGGATTGTGGACCACGCCGAGGATCGCCCGCCCCGCATCCACGAGCGCCACGGCGACACTGTATTCGGGAATGCCCTTCACGAACTCCTTTGTGCCGTCTAGCGGATCCACTACCCAGAGCCGCTGCTGCTCCAACCTAGATGGGTTATCGGCCGTCTCCTCGGAAAGCCAACCGCAGCTCTCCAAAGACAGCAGTTACCGGACCCTGTTTGCCTTTGTGTTGAACGTCAAAACCCTTCCGGCGGATTCCTTCGATCACATGACCGGCTGACTGAGCGATGGCGATGACGCGTTCTAACATGGCAGCGATGTGGGATAAAGGAGGGCTAAAGATAATGGGAGGGTGTAGGGTGTAGGGTGTGGGGTGTGGGGATTAGGGCGAGGGATCGGCGAAGGGCGATTTGCGATCTGCGATCGGCGATTGTGCTTGGGGCTGAAGGTGGTGTGGTGGGGGCTGGCAGCCGGCAGCCGGGGTCGGGAGTGTGGGGGCTAATTCAGGCTGTCATCGTCGTGCTCGCCTGGTGCGAGCCTTGTCAAAAAGCGCTCGAGCCGTCCCTCCGGAGTGTGAGCATCACGGCCCAGAT